>CAYHFB010000131.1:0-9051 GCA_964355695.1 uncultured candidatus Brocadiaceae bacterium | reverse complement strand
AATAACGAATGTCGAAGGATAGAGAGAGTTATTAATTTTGAAAACTTTATTATTCGAAATTTCTTGTTCGGTATTCGTGATTCAATATAGCGTAAAATAGCTTGAGCTGTTAGAGATTTCCTTGCTTTACTACTCCAAATTGTTCGGGTTATGAATTTCAAATCAGTTTAGATATTTCGGTGTGTCCCAACAACGAAATCTGTATTGATAAAGAGGTGTTTCGGCGAGGGGGTTTCGCCGAAACTGCCGAGTTGCATAAAGGTTAATTTTAAAAGGAGCCGACAAACTATGGATCCAGGCGTACTAATTGGGATGATAATCGGTATTGCATTAATCTTGGTATGTATCATGTTTGAGGGAGGCGTTTCATCTATACCGGGTTATATCAATACTCCGGCAATGCTGATTACGATTGGCGGCACAATGGCTGCTACGATTATAAGATATCCCATCCCGATGGTAATGGGCGCAATAGGGGTGGTAAAAAAAAGCGTATTTGTGAAGTTTGGGTCGCCTGAAGAAGAGATTAAACGGCTGGTTGAATTTTGCAAGATTGGGCGTCGTGAAGGTCTTTTGGGATTGGAAAAAGAGGTTGAGAAGCTCAATGACGCCTTTATGATCAAGGCCGTGAGAATGTTGGTTGACGGCGCAGATTCCGATACCTTGCGGGACGTCCTGAGCATAGAAATCGAAAATACGAGGATAAGGCATGCATCTGGAAAGGGTATCGTCGAATTTGCCGGCACCGTTTTTCCCGCGTTTGGTATGATTGGAACGGTACTGGGACTCATTGCCATGATGAGACAGCTTGATGACCCGTCGCATATCGGTGAGGCCATGGCGGTGGCTTTCATTGCAACCTTCTATGGCGTTACCTTTTCAAACCTTGTTTTGCTGCCGCTTGGCGGTCGATTGGGGACTTTAAGCACGAAAGAGCTGTTTCTGAAAGAAATTATTCTGGAGGGGGTAATATCTATCCAGAAAGGTGATTCTCCCATGATTACGGAAGATAAACTGAAATCATTCTTGCAACCTAAAGACGCCCTGAAAGTATCGGGGGGGCCAAAAGACAAAGATAAGGAAAAGGACGCATGAGTGACGACGGCGGTGGTGGAGGCCATGGCGGCCCTGTATGGCTGCTTACGTATTGCGACCTGATAACGCTGCTTGTGGCTTTTTTCGTTATGTTAATTAGTATGTCCACCATTAACGTTAATAAAAGTAAGAAACAGATAGAAGTAATCGGGAAAAACTTTGGTGGGCTTGGTGAATCACTGATTGAGGTAGAACCCTTATTTTCGGGTGGTAACAGACCGTTGGATTATCGCTTTGAAAAAGATGTGGACGCGTTGAAGAATATGCAAACGGAGGATCCGCCGGATGAATCACAGTCTTTAGAACAATTTACGAATGCAAAAGAGATGCGTACCTTTCTAACGGGATTCCTCAAGGAAGGGGTGGAGGCTCAATCCATTGACATTGAAGAGGTCAAGGTCGGGTGCAAGATAAAAATTTCTGCGAACGACTGTTTTAGAAGCGGCGAGGCTGTTTTAAAAAAAGAAGCTTATGCTATATTTAGTAAGTTGGGGACGACATTGAGGATGGTAACCGGTAAGATTATCATTGATGCTTCGATGGAAAGTGCAACAAAGGACGACGACCAGATAACAAAGGCAAATAATTTATCGATAGATAGGGCGGCAAACATTTGTGATTACTTCGTCAAACACGAGGATGTTGCTCAAAAAAGGGTTGCAATCGCCGGTTATCAGATTGCAGACCCGAAAGAAAGAAACATAATAACCATGGTGGTTTTTAAGAAATGAGCCTTTTTTAGAGGTGTTTTACAGAAGTGTCATCCGGCCATTCAAAACACAAAAAAAAGAAACACGGGAGTTCCGGCACTCCAGACCTGTTTTGGACCTCTTATGGCTCCCTGATTACTATATTACTTGCCTTTTTTATCATTTTCCAGGTCAACTTTACGGAGAACAAAAAAAAAGAATTTGTTGATGAATTTAAAAAGGGAGTGGAAAGAGGTCGCATGTCGTTTGGTATGGGCGGTATATTGCCCGGTTGGGATTCGGGGGCAACGGTAGAAGACATACATAAAATGAAATATATTTACCAGGAGTACAAGGCGGAACCGGGGGCGGAAGGCAAGGGTGGGCTTGAGCAGTATGGCTTGGAAGAGCATCAGATACCGGCAGCGGTTGTCATTTATTTTGAAGAAAATGGCGCTTCGATCACTCTGGACGGGAAACATGCCTTGAATAAACTGATTGATCTGATCGGTGAGCGGCCATGCTCCCTTGTCATTGAGGGACATACCGGACAAACCTTTGCTCCTTCTCGCGAATATGGGAACTGTTGGAAGCTTTCGTTAGAACGCGCACAGGCGGTAGCTGATTATCTTTACCAAAAAGGGAAGATTTCCCACAAGAGGATGGTTACCCTTGGACACGGGAACAATAAGCCGGTGGTAACAGACGTTAAGGGCGATAAGGCCAATGATCGCGTTTCAATTGTTATTGGCATTTTGAAATAAACAGAGTCTCTTTTGAATTAACCATTTTATCGTGATGAGATAATAATTTCCATTTATGAAGATAGTTCAAAAATATTTCTCACCCACCTTGCGTATCAGTCGTCTGTTTTTTGTTCTCATGAGCTGCCTTTTTGTCTCTTACGCGGGCGTGCGTTGCCGGGACGTGTTGGCATCCGGCGATGGGGACTCTCCCGTGTTGTTGGTGAAAGGCGATGACGACTTTGTCATTTACAAAAAAGATATTATTATTCATTCACAAGAAATTAAAACAGCGCCCAAAAAACCGGAAGAAATAAAAGCTGCGCCTAAAAAACCAGAAGAACCTAAAATTGCGCCTAAAAAAGAGGAAGTGAAAAAACCAAAACAGAACGAACTTGATATGATGGAAGTGGGAGCGCCGGTTCCTACCAGAATAGGCGACACGAAAGAATTTAAGGTAATAGACAAACCGGTTGCGGTGAGACCGGTTGAAAAGAAACAAGAACCGGCAAGCCTGGAAATGGCTGA
This sequence comes from uncultured candidatus Brocadiaceae bacterium, assembly GCA_964355695.1. Taxonomy (GTDB): domain Bacteria; phylum Planctomycetota; class Brocadiia; order Brocadiales; family Brocadiaceae; genus JACVXV01. Next base: position 5,996 of record CAYHFB010000131.1, on the reverse strand, counting down.
TAAGTATCTGAAAGAGGGAAAAAAGTACGAAGCAAGAAACATGCTCTCCGATATCTTTATCAACAAGACACTGCCGCAAAAACAGCGTGATATAAAGGCGTTATTGGATACACTAAACAAAGAACTGATATTTTCATCTGCGCCTTCCCCCGACGCCGTGATGTATACCGTTCAGACCGGCGATAGCATCTCTAAAATTGCAAAACAGTTCAATACCAGCTTCGAACTGATTATGAAGGTCAATGGAAAACCGACACAACGGCTCAATATTGGGGAAAAACTGAAGATTGTGACGGGAAAAACGAAGATAGTGGTAAGCAAGAAGGATTTTAACCTGACGCTGCTCCTGAATGACCGGTACGTAAGGCAATATCGCGTTTGTACCGGTAAAGACGACAAAACACCCGTCGGCGTCTTTGCCGTTAAAAATAAGATGAAGGACCCGACCTGGTATTCACCGGCGGGGGGGGTATACCCGTACGGGCATAAAGAAAATATTTTAGGTACCCGATGGGTTGGGTTTAAAGATAAACCGGATCTCTGCGGTTTCGGGATTCATGGCACGACGTTGCCTGAATCAATCGGCACGGCAGCCTCAAACGGCTGTGTCAGGATGTTAAATAGCGACGTTGAAGAGTTGTATGATTTTGTAACGATGGATACGGAAATTGTTATTGAAGGATAAAAACCTATGTATAGAAACCAGCCGCTGGAAAATTATTTAAAAGACGCAGCCGCAGGCACCCCAACGCCAGGTGGAGGAAGCGTTGCCGCTTTAGTGGGAGCCTTGGCTACGACAATGGCGTCCATGTCAACCCAGTTTACCGTTGGAAGAGAAAAATTCAAGCAATACGACGACCAACTGAAAAAAATACTGGAGGGGTGTGAAAAAAGCCGGGAAACCTTGTTGTCTTTGATGGAAGAAGACATTACCGTTTACGGGGGGCTTAGCAAGGCTTATGGATTGCCAAAATCCACGGATGATGAAAAGAAGGCGCGTACCGAGGCGATACAAAAGGCAACCGTTATCGCTATGGAGGTGCCTGTGAAGGCCACGATGAGCTGCCTCCATGTCCTTGAGCTAACACGCGAATTGGTTGATATCGCAAACCCTAACCTGATTTCCGACGTTGGAGTGGCAGCCATTCTGGCCGATGCAGCCTTTCAATGCGCAAAGCTGAACGTAGAAATAAATCTTGCCGCCATTAAAAACCCTACTATTGTTGAAAAAGTCAGGAATGAAGTAGTCAATGCGGAAAAAAAGGCGAAGACCTTTTTCTGTGAGACACGGGATCGGGTTCAGGCAAAGATGAAGGGGCAATAGTAAGAACAATTTATGGATAAAAACGGATGGAATGGAAAATAGGTAAGGGAAATCTTGACTGTGTCGCATGCAATAAAGGTTTCAGCGAAGAAGAGGAATATTACTCGGCAATCTTTGACGAGCAAGGCGGTTTCATCCGTAAAGATTTTTGCATTCCGTGCTGGAGCAATCCCAAAAGCGAGGTATTTTTCTCTTTTTGGAAGACAAAGGTTCCAAAACAAGGCAAGCCTGCCCAAAAGTTCTTAAATACCGACGTCCTATTAGACTTGGTATCTAAACTGGAGGGCAGCATGGAAGCGCATCAGAGAAATCTACGGTACGTGCTGGTGCTTTACCTCATAAGAAAGAAAGTCTTTAAATTCAAATCCCTGTCAAAAGAAGAGGGTGGAGAGCATCTTGTCATTTTCTTTCCCAGAGAAGACCGGGAATTTAAGGTGTACAACCCCAGTCTAAAGGCGGAAGAAATCGAGTCCATAACCGCAGAAATGAATCAACTCCTTAACTACCCATACATGGAACATGAGGCGGTGCCGTAATATCGGCGCCCTGCCATGTAGGGCTGGCGCCACCTGCCAAAAACCATATCCGCATCAAAGGGTAAGGTGGACTGGTTTGTCAAGACCATTTACTATTAAAACTTAGATGCATTATTTCATTAATATACCGTGTGCAGAAGGGTAACGGAAGGAGCCCGTAGGGCGACTGGAGTTACCCTTCTGCACACTCCGCAATTTTCCTTCGCCCACCGACTCCTTTTCCTCATTTGCTCACTGAAGAAACTCCAAAATGAACTTCATACGGTGTTTTATATTCCAGCGATTGGTGGTGCCTCCTCGTGTTATAAAATATAAAATATTTCTCCAAACCATCACGCGCTTCACGACAAACCTGATAATCTTTTATGTAAACGTCTTCGTACTTCACCCTCCTCCAAAGGCGTTCCGTAAAAATGTTATCAAACGCTCTACGAAATGGATATCAAATCGATATAATAAAGAAAGTCACAGGGTAGCCATAATATGCCTCATTGCCATGGCGTGTTGCTGTGCGTCTCCGCACGCGTATGATTCAAAACCCTTGACAAACTTCAGGGTATTTGTTTTAGATGAGGTGGGTTGTTATACTTAAGTGTATAATTGCAGCACAAAAGCGGTCACATGGTGTTTATACGGATGAACCGCATACCGGTGATTGATACGTGAGAAATTTTCCTGCGTGGAACAGGAAGTTTGTGGACAAAGGAGTAATGTCAATTCAGCACAGGAAATGGAACTTTATCAGGCGTTATTGTGCTATTTTATGTATAGGGCTTGCTTGTAGCGCAATAATGACCGCTTTGCTTACGGCAAATGTCTTTGAGTGGATTGAGCTGAAAAGTCTCGACTTCAGGTTTTTGTGTCGTGGCGCGATTCCGGGAAATGATAAAATTGTTATTATTGGAACGGATGAAGAGGCGCTGGATAAGATTAAGGACCCCTTTATTTTCTGGAGCCCCTATTTTGCGGAAGTAATTAAGGCTGTGGGCGCTGGCGGCGCAAAGGCAATGGGGTTGGATTTTCTTCAGACCATTGTCTTGAAAAAAAAGATTGATGGTGTTGACCTTGATGGCGTTATGGCAGATGCGTTAGGGGAGGCGGAAAACGTAATTATGATTAACTTGTTACGATGGGATGCTGCCGCAGGCGGCCTTACGGCGCTTAATCCGCAACCCCGGTACCTCTATGCCGCCGATCCGGACAATATCGGGTTTTCCAATCTGACTATCGATGGGGATGGTTTTGTCAGAAGACAAAAGCTTATTTTAAAAGATATTGATGGTAACGCTTATGCGTATCTTGCGCTAAAGGTTATTTCGAAGGCACTTAATAGCAACATCGAGAAAAAGGAAGGTCGCGTTCTGGTGGGAGATTATCAAATTCCGGTCAGTTCTGACAATGATATGTTGATAAACTTTGCCGGTCCAAGCGGCACGTTTCCAGTAGTTTCGTTCTACAAAATCTGGAAATTGGCGCATGAGGGGAAAATTGATTTCTTCAAGAAGTATTTTAAGGATAAAATCGTACTCATCGGTCCCGGGAATATCTTCAGTCAGGATTATAAACCCACGCCTTTTTACCGTTCACGTTCTTTTACGGGTACCCGGCAAACCCTAGGCATAGAAATCGTGGCTAACGTGGTAAACACGATACTGGAAAGGCGCTTTATCACGACGCCGGAGTTTTATCAAACCGTTTTGATTATTTTGTTCATGGGCCTTTTAACAAGCGTTGTCGCATTCACGATGTCCTCCGTTGCCGGTGGAATAGTCGTTGCGGCCGTTGCAGCCGGATATTTTTGCCTGTCTGTCTTGCTCTTTCAATATCACCATTTGTGGCTGAACGTTGTTTACCCGTTGGGATGCACGCCGCTTACGTACGTGTCTATTTTTGTTTACCGGTACATGGTGGAAGATAAAGAAAAGAGACAGATTAAAAGGGTATTTAAACACTATGTGAGTGAAGAGGTTGTTGATGAAATCTTAAAACGTCCCGATGAGATTTTTCTGGGCGGAAAGCGTGTGCAGGCAACGGTGTTGTTTTCCGACATCAGGGGGTTTACCTCATTGTCTGAAAACGATGACCCTCAACGCATCGTGGCCGTGTTGAATACCTACTTTACCGCAATGGTTGATATCATATTTAAAAATAAAGGCACCCTGGATAAATATATTGGAGATGGGATTCTCGCCTTCTTTGGCGCGCCCATTGTGCGAGAAGAGCATGCCGATTCGGCGGTGACGACCGCGATTGAGATGGTGTCCAGAATGGATGCGCTGAATAAAGAGCTTGCCCTTCAAACCCCGTTACGTATCGGTATCGGGATACATTCTGGAGAGGCTATTGTTGGAAACATCGGTTCATACCGTAAAATGGAGTACACCATCATCGGTGATACGGTGAATACCGCATCCCGGATTGAAGGGCTTACCAAAGAACTGAAGGTTGACATTCTTATCACTCAGGAGACCTTATCACGTTTAAAAGGTAATTATCAAATTATTCCGGAAAAGGAGGTTGTCTTGCGGGGGAAAACAAGGCCGACCATGGTCTATTGTGTAAAAGCCGGGCATACCCCGGCGGATTCAGCTTTGCAAACTGAACCATGATTTTGACAGTGCTTTCAAACGTTTTTAACCGGTCTGAGGCAGTGCCTCAGACAATCATCCAGGTAAACATCAGGAGGAATTGCAAATGAAAAAACCATTTGGGATAATAAATCAGTTTTGTTATATTGTCGTTTTGCTCTTCTTAGTTACGTTTGTCTCTTCCGTCTCTTCTCAAGGCGGAGAAACGCAGGAAGTGGGCATGATAAAGGCCGTGTCCGGTAAGGTTTTGCTCTGCCGTGACGGGAAAAAGGAAGAGGCCGTGAAGATGATGGAGTTAAGAGAAAACGATGTACTCGAAATAGATAGCCAGTCGTCTGCCTCGTTAATTTATTACAAAGGCCGCAAAATGGAGCAATACACGTCAAAGGCAACCTTGAAAATTGGCGTCGGAACGAGCGTTGTACAGGAAGGAAGCGCGGCTTTGGTGCAAGAATCTCAAGGTACAAAGATATTGGTTGGTAAACAGGACGAAAAGAATCTTTATTGCGAGAACATGGCTCATGCCGGTGGGCAGTTTATCCGTAGCTCGTTTCAGCCAAAACAATATTTTGAGGATAAACATGTCAAACGTTATGCGGTGGTGGTAGGCATCTCCGATTATAAGGATAAAAACATACCAGTTCTGAAATACGCCGATGCTGACGCGCAGTCTTTTTACCATTTTATCCAGAGTCCCGTTGGCGGCGGTTTTCGTAAAGAAAATGTTTTACTCTTAAAAAACGAACAGGCTACCATGAAAAACGTAAAAATAGCGATTACCAATTTTCTGGAAAAGACAAAAGATACCGACTTGGTAGCTCTTTTTATGGTTTGCCATGGGGGACCGGACCGTTCCGGGAATCTTTATTTGCTTATGCATGATTCCGACCTTGAAAATTTGTCAGCAACGGCGTACGGTGTGGAAAACATTAATGCCGATATGCGGCAGTACATCTCTGCAAAGAAGTTGATATTCTTTGCGGATGTCTGTCACGTTAACGGATTTTCCGTTGGCGGATCAGGCGCTAAAGGCGGTTCGAATTCAATCAACGTTGCCATTTCTTCCCTTAAGACGGATAAGGAAGGCTGGGGTGTCGTAACCGCAAGCCAGGTTGGCGAGGTTTCTGCGGAGTCGAGCCAATGGGGTGATGGTCACGGGGCTTTTACGCATTATTTGCTCGAAGGACTGAAGAGAAATGCGGACGTCGCAGGCAATAACAACGGCATGGTAACCCTGCCGGAGGTATTTGATTATTTAGGAGAGAAGGTAAAACGCGTAACGGCGAACGCTCAGCATCCTGAAATTTCAGGGAATTTTGACAACAATCTTCCGCTGGGATTTCCATGCCTCGATGTGGCAGAAGAAAAAGAACATGACCAATCACAGCCGACGTCCTGCGTTGGGCTCATGAATATAAATTCGAACCCACAGGGCGCTGTCGTGTATATCGGCATGAAAGAATGTGGTGTGACTCCCTTTTTGGGCATGATGACTATGGGTACCTATCCGGTGACGATAAAAAAGAACGGTTATCTGGATACCACCGA
>CAYHFB010000130.1:0-9081 GCA_964355695.1 uncultured candidatus Brocadiaceae bacterium | reverse complement strand
TTCATTTGACCCGGTCTGCTTGCTCAACCAAACCTCATAACTCTTTCCCAAGAAGGTATGGATGGTCTTGCCATTTTTGTCAATTCTTTGGTTGCGTAGAATTATGGAGACCTTTAGCCAAATGGCACTTGTAACCCCGCATAATCAAAGGGGGTTATTACGCCAGGTCTCTCTTTTTCTACGCTACCAAACGATTACCCTTTGCTGCAAGGATTGTGAGGCCGTATTTAAGAAAGACCCATGCAAATTCTGTAAAGACGAAAAGTGTGAGAAACGTAAGGCTGAAGACAAGCACTAATGACGTTTTAGAAGAATGATTTGTTTCGCCGGACGTTATTACGGGAATTGGTGTAAAGAAGTAATCACCGGCATTGCAAAGGTTTAAGCTCGTTTCTTTACCGCACCGAATAATGGTAACAACAAATCTGCCGCGGCGTTAATGAAGTGTTTTATGAGACCACCTTATTAGGGTCTTTAATAAAAAAAGCGTTCTTGTTCGATGTAGAGACAAGAACGCTTTTTTGTTTTAAATGGGGTTTGGTGGTTCCTTCGGAACAAATAATTCTAAGTGGAAATATTGAAAGAAAATGAGCTTTAAAGGCGCAAAAAACTTTAATTCTTACGCAAAAGAGGGTAGAATGTTAAAATGATTTAGTTCTACGGTAATTTAGTAAACTCCAATCATCACAAAGACACGATTGTTTATCATTTCAACAATGCGCTAGTTCCGTTAGGAACTACCTATCGGTAAGAAGATAAACAGCGAAATTGTGTTAGTTCCGTAGGAACGAAATAATTGGTAGAACTACCCAGGGAGTTTTATGGCAAAAAGCAGCGTGGTATATGTCTGTCAACAGTGTGGCTGGAAGAGTCTGAGATGGGTTGGCCGGTGCGGCGGTTGTGGTGAATGGGATTCGACGATAGAAGAGATTAGCTCCGGCAATAAGGATTTGCCGGGTATCTCCAATACCCAGGTTCGCCAACTACCCCAACCGATAACAAAGGTGAAGATGTCAGCATGTCCTTGCCTTGCAACGGGGATGAAGGAGTTTGACAGGATTTTGGGCGGTGGGCTAATCCCCGGTTCCGCGGTGTTGATTGGCGGGACGCCCGGCATTGGTAAGTCTACGCTCTTGCTGCAGGTATGCCAATGTATCAGCAGTCAGGGTCATACAACCCTCTATGTTACCGGTGAAGAGTCCGTTGAACAAACCAAATTCCGGGCGGAAAGGCTCTCTATCTTATCAGACAACCTGCTGGTGGTTGCAGAAACAAACCTTGATTTTATTATCGAGAATATTTACAACACAAACCCAACACTGGTTGTAATCGACTCTATCCAGATGATTTACAAAAAACAATTAGAGTCGTCGCCGGGCACCGTTGCACAGGTGCGCCAATGCGCTCACGAGTTGATTTCTATTGCCAAGTCTACGGGTGCGGCAATCTTTTTGGTAGGCCACATAACGAAGGAGGGGGTTATTGCCGGACCGAAGGTTCTTGAGCACATGGCGGACACGGTGTTGTACTTTGAAGGGGAAAAATTTCAGTGCTATCGCATCTTAAGGGTCGTGAAGAACCGGTTTGGGTCTACGGACGAAATTGGAATTTTCGAGATGATGAAAAGTGGTTTGCAGGAGGTGCTGAATCCTTCCGAGATATTTATTTCTCAGGGGAAGAAGCCTGGCACGGGTTCCGTAATCATTTCGTGTATGGAAGGAACGAGGGCGCTGTTGGTTGAAATCCAGGCGCTGGTTACCAAGGCGACGTTTGGTATGCCGGAGCGGAAGGTCAGCGGCGTTGATTATAATAGGGTTTCCATGATACTCGCTATTCTTGAGAAACGGATTGGGCTGAAGTTAGGGGGGCAGGATATATTCGTAAACATCGTGGGGGGGGTACAGGTGGATGAACCGGCGGCAGACCTCGGCATTGCGCTGACGATTGCATCGAGTTTCAAAGAAAAGCCGATTCCGCCCGACACCATCGTAATCGGAGAAGTGGGGCTGGGCGGTGAGGTGCGCAACGTGAGCCAAATAGAGATACGTTTAAAGGAAGCGCAAAAACTGGGTTTTAAAAGGGCTGTTGTTCCCAAGGGCAATACAAAAGGTATCGGCAAGGAATTGAATATAGAACTAACGGAGGTCAGTTATCTTTCTGAGGCGGTAGAAATTATAGGATAAGGGATATTATTATGAACTATGTAAGATGGAAGAAAACCATCCAGGCCATTGGAATTGCCTGTCTCATTTGCTGTAGCGTGTTACGCGGGGTGCGCGCGGAAACATACAAAGAAGGCCAGATCACCGTTAAACACGAAGAGTTGTCGGTGAAAAGGGACAGGGGGCGTATCAGCTTTGACCATCCTTATGAGATAACGGGGAACGTTATTACCAATGCGTTATCCTCTGTTTATTACGAAGAAAAGGGGTTATTAAAGAAAAAAGAGCCCCTGCGGGTTTTTCAGGATGACGAGATTAGGAGGTTGACGCCATTTATTATACAGGCATTATCAGTCGCGACGTCAAAGCAGGCCGTTGTGGTTTCTTCGTATTCGGAAAGACTCCTTTTGAGCGATCAGCAGAATTATTGTATTTTGTTTGTTGCTAATAAGAGGCTAAACATGGTATTCAGCCGTATTCACACGTTCCAGACGTATAATGACACCATGTCGGATAAAAAGAGATTTTCTACAACTCCTGAGAACCCGGTGACCGTAAAGCATAGCCGGTTTTGGAAGTTGGTCCCGTCTACAGAACAGCAGTTGGAACCTGACCATGAAAATTGGCTTCTTATCGACCTGTCGTCCGCAACCTATCAGCAGCCCATAGCGAAAAAGACGGGAACGGTCGATGAAAAAATTGAGCAGGGTAAGGCCGATTTGGATAGCAGGCTAAAGAAGCTTGAGGAAAAGATGTCGGGCAACATTGATGCGCCAAAACAGACGCAACCTGCCTCGGCTTTGGAAAAAACCGCAAAAGGCGAAAGCAAGATAAAAAGTAAGCTGCTCATGCTCCGTGAATTGGTGTCTGAAGAAATCATTACGGAAGAGGATTATAACCACAAAAAGGCAAAGTTGCTGAGAGAGGGTATGGGTGATATGGCGGTGAAAGATCAATTACGGGAGATAAAAGACCTCAAAACGGAAGGGGTGATCACCGATGATGATTATGATGAAATAAAGAAGGAGTTGCTGGAACATTTCTGAAAAGGCAGGGATTCTTCTTGTTCCCAAGCTCCAGCTTGGGAATGCGCTTGTGCCGGAAGCCCTTGCTTCATTTTCGAAAGGTTGTTTTCTGACTTAAAGCAGAGCTTTTATTGCAATCCCGTTACCAAGCTGGAGCTTGGGAACGAGGCCAGGCGGCTTGAATTATTTAAAAGAACTTAAAATTCATTTGCAATTATTTAGCCAAATTTGTATTATTTACTGATTATCTCGTGTATTAAGGTAACAATTTAGGAAACTATTGAAAGGACGGTATGGCAAACGGATTTGGCGGCAAGAAGAAACATAGATTAAACCGGAAGAAGTATATCTTGAAAAGGCGTAGAAGGAGACATGACAACGCATAATATTCCGCAACCTGAAGGACAACCTATTCGTAGGGCGTTTCAGGGAAAAAACAGCCAGAGAGCAGATTGTTACCAGAAACAGAGTGGTGAAGCAATCTCAAACATTATCATTGTTTAAGATTGCTTCCCCTTTGCGGTACTTGTGACTTTGCTTTTATTGCAGGTAGTTGCAGAAAACAAAAACAGGTTATCAAAAAAAAAGAGGCTTCACCATAGCTTTCTCAAGCTATGTGAAGCCTCTTATAAAGTTGTCTGGCTAACGTTGCTTAATTTGTGACGACACCTTCCAAAAACCCTTCCAGCTTTCTGCTTCTCAGCGGATGTTGCAACTTTCTGATGGCATTTGCCTCGATTTGACGTATACGTTCCCTAGTTATGTTAAACCGTTGACCGATTTCTTCAAGGGTGTGCGTATATCCATCATCAATCCCGAAGCGAAGCTTTAGTATCTCTCGTTCCCGGTTATTCAAGGTATTGAGTACCTTTTGAAGCTGTTCCTTCAGCAGGGACTGATGCACCGTGGAAACTGGCGACTCTATTTTTTTGTCCTGAATAAAACCCTCAAACTGCGCCTCGCTATCCTCACCAACCGGGCTTTCCAGGGATATGGGGTGCGATGCAATACGGAACACCCTGAATACCTCGGAAATAGAAATATTTGCGCTCTTTGCAATGGCCTCCAATTGCGGCTTCCTGTCAAGGCTGTTATGGGTATTCTTGAATACCTGATTCGCCTTGCTGATAACCTCTGTCATGTGAACGGGAATACGCACCGTCCTCACCTTGTCATCAATGGCCCTGATAATAGCCTGCTTAATCCACCAAGTGGCGTAAGTGCTGAACTTAAACCCCATACGATAATCGTATTTGTCTATAGCCCTCATCAAGCCGGTATTTCCTTCTTGAATAAGGTCGTGGAATGCCATTCCCCGCTTTCTGTAGGCCTTTGCAATGCTTACGACCAGCCTCAAATTGCTTTCAGCAAACTGCTTTCTTGCCAATTCGTATTCACGATATACGGAGTTAATGCCGCGAAAGGCGCTTTCTATCTCATCTATGCCCAGCATGAACAGCGTCTTCATCTCCTTGTTGTTGTTCATGAGCTTTGCGGTAGATACTTTTTTGTGGCTCTGTTCACCCTTCTTTACTTTTAATACGGCTACAAAGGCGTCCAACAGATGTTTCATTACCGGTAGTATCGACTCCGTACGGATATTTAGGGCATCCAACTGGCAGATCAAGTGTCTTTTTCTGGTTGCAACATGCCTCACGAGCCGCCTCTTCATAGAGGCAGGAACGGTACGCCTGCCGATCTTTTCATAGTCTTTAGTGTTTTTTAGAAGGGCTTCTCTGATTTCTATCGTAACGTTGCGAATTTGCTCAACTTTCTCAAACTTTGTTTGATCCTTTGTTACTACGGTATCAACAAATTGCACAATATCAGAGTCGCTATCGCTTTCTTCCTGGATGTGGACGTAATTTTCCAGCGCGTAATCAAACCATAGTATCTTTCTGTGAAGCAGACGCTTCATAATTTTTATCTTCTTCGCCAGAAAAAGTTCAGCCTGGCGGGTTAACAGCGGTAGACGGGACATATCCTTTAAATAAAGGCGAACCGGGTCGTAGTCCCTGGATTTTACCTTGTCTTCATAAGCGTCCTCATCATAAAAGCCATCCGCGACGGCATAATTTTCCTGAATGGGTTCAGCAAGATAATCTTCACAATATTCTAGTTTATTCATAATTTTACGTTTTCCTGTTTCTCGATTTACAAAATACAATAATATCCGCACTTATAACATATTATTAGCATAAAATGTTTTCATAAAACAGATATTTATCAAAAACATCTTAAGTGTCCGTTGTATAAAATGTTAGAACATTGGCCTTCAATACCATCCTGTTTCGGAAGTATAGCCGACAGAAATACTTGCCCTTACAAGCGATTTTAACGTTCTCAACAATTTTAGTTTGAAATTATCAACGTTGTTTGTTAACATGCACTGCTTGAATTATGTCGTCCAGTGGAAACCGTATTTTTATGAATCGACAAACCACATCCGTACTGTTTTGTAACAGCGTTTGACTATACATTAGTTCCCGTAAAACCAGGGAGGAGTTGTCATTTATGATTTCTAAAGACTTGCTGGATATTCTTGCCTGTCCGCACTGCAAAACAGATGTTCGTATGGAAGGTGATAGAATTGTATGTGCGAAATGTGGACGACGATATCCGATAAGAGACGATATCCTCATAATGCTTGTTGAAGAAGCTGAACTACCGAATGAAAAAAAAGGAATGATGAATGGATAGAAAGACGCTGATTGCTATGATTGCTTGTGGGGTAATTATGATATTGTATTACCCGTTTATTATGCCGTTGCTTTCGCCGAAAAAAACTGTTTTGAGCGAGGCAGCAAAAGAAGAAATACCTTACCAATCAACAGAGATTGAAGAGCGTGGCCAAGTAGCAACTTTTTCACCCCAGCCTATCCAACCACAAAAGGACATACCGCTTCAGGAAGTTGTTCTTGAGAATGAATTGGTAAAGATGGTGTTGACAAATGAAGGCGCCGGACTCAAATCCATCGAACTCAAGCAATTTAAAGACGAGTATGCCAAGGGTGTTCTAGCCTTACTGAAAGACGGCGCTACGGAATATCACCCGCTTGCCATAGATACCATCCTCCAGAGATCACATTTTCGGAAACAGCGTTATACCGTGGCAAAGCTGGAGGATAATAAATTTTCATTTACCACGCAGGTGGAAGAAGGATTGAGTCTTGTTAAAACCTTTAGCCTGCTTTCCGGCAGATACGATGTTGGCATGGACGTGCGGATAGAGAACAACACGGAGACCGAAATCTCCCTGTCTTACAACATCATCGCATCGTCCATGATTGCCCATGAAGGTGTACCGTCTGCGGATATGGCGGCGGTGGTCGGCAGGGACATGGGTAACAATAGTATAAAGCTGGTTCAGATTGCGACGAAAAAATTCCCCACCGTGGAAGAATCCACGTGCATTGTTTGGGCCGGCGCGATAAATAAGTTTTTTGCCGCAATTTTGAAGCCCACATCAAACGATTTAGTTGCGTCTATTAGCGCGCAGGCATTTGACGCGCAGGGCGTACTTTCAAACGAGAAAGCAGACCTGGGTGACTTCATGGTGACCATCCAGACACACAAGCTCAGATTGCCGTCACACGGGGTGGTCAACCACAACTATATTTATTACACCGGACCGAAAAAAGAGGAATACCTGAAAACAATCGATACCTTGGGCGCCCTTCTTAGCTACGGCTGGTTTCATATCATTAGTAAGGCGCTTCTGGCTTTTTTGAACACCGTTCATCACGCTATACCAAATTACGGAATATCCATCATAATATTAACCATAGTCATCAAGGCCATCTTATTCCCGTTAACCAGGAAAAGCCAGATGTCAATGTTTAGAATGCAGCAGTTACAGCCTTTGGTTAGTCAACTGAAAGAAAAGTTCAAGCATGATAAACAGAGACTGGGCAAGGAACAGGTGGCGTTGTTCAAAAAGCATGGAGTTAATCCCATGGGCGGTTGTTTACCCATGTTTCTTCAGTTACCCGTTTTCTTTGCGCTTTTCCGCACCTTACAGATTTCCTTTGAAATGAGGCAGGCGCCTTTTTGTCTCTGGATAACGGACCTTTCAAGGCCGGATACCTTGCTCCATTTTTCATTTAGCCTGCCAATACTCGGAGATGCGCTCAATATACTCCCTTTAATCATGACGGCCGCATCGTATGTGCAGACAAGGGTAACACCCAAGGCCCCCGCAGCAGACGCTCAAGCGCAGGCACAACAAAAGATGATGTCTTTTATGCCCGTTATGTTTGCCTTCATACTCTACAGTATGCCTTCTGGCCTTACTATATATTGGACGACAAGCACAGTACTCAGTATTCTCGAGACTCTCTTAATCCGTAAAACTCTCAAAAAAGTTAGAATCGGTTAATATCAAATACCTTGCAGAAATGCCAAATGAAATCCAGGACACGATTATTGCCGTCTCCTCGCCGGTTGGAATGGCATTACACGCAATTATCAAAATCAGCGGCCCTGCTGCTATTGCCTGTTTAAAGAACGTATTTACTGCTTCGCGCCCGCATTTTGATTTAGATACCGTTTCTACCTATTCCTCTGTTGCGGGTAGTATTCACTTTGATGAGGAACACGTCGATATTCCTGTAGTCCTGTACGTCATGAAGCAGCCACACTCTTATACAAAAGAAGACGTGGTCGAAGTCCACACCCTCGGCTCTCCGTTCCTCGTTAAAATGGCATTGGACGCCATTTTGATGAAGGGTATTCTGACAAAAAAGAATATCCGGTTTGCGCAGCCGGGCGAGTTTACCAAGCGCGCCTTCCTGCATGGACGCATAGACCTTACCCAGGCGGAAGCGGTAATGCAGCTTATCCGAGCGCAAACGGATGATGAACGGGAAGTGGCGCTTACGCAATTGACCGGCACAGGCTCCCGCCGGATCAATCACATCCGAAACGAGATTGTTTCGCTTTGCGCCAACGTTGAGGCATCCATCGATTTCTCAGACCAGGATATTGAAATAACATCCCCTAGTACTATTATTGGTATGTTAACGGACATTGAAGCAGCGATTAACCGGCTTTTGCTTGAATCTGAAACGGGAAAGGTTGACCCCGAAGGGATTGAAGCCGTCTTGTATGGTAAGCCTAATGCCGGGAAATCCAGCCTGATCAACGCCTTGCTGGGGAAACGAAGGTCACTCGTGAGTGACGCGCCGGGGACTACGCGCGACGTCGTTACGGACATTTTGGAAATCGGCGGAATCCGCTTTCGGCTGTCCGATACGGCGGGTATCGGCAACACACAGGACGTGGTTGCTTCCGGCGCCATGGATAAAACCCACACAATAATGAAACAAGCAAACCTCCTGCTGCTGGTGCTTGACGGTAGTGAGGATATTGAGGCTCAATTGGACGGGTTGGTGCTTGACGTTCCCGGCTGTAACACCATGATTGTTCTTAACAAAAGCGATAAAATAAAGGCCGGAACTCTGCCGGAACTACCCTTAAAATTAAGGAAATATCCCCTATTACAGACCTCTGCCTTAACGGGTGACGGGCTGGAAGCCTTAAAGACACAATTGGTTGCGAGTGCGCCAGGCGGAGACGTGTCCACCCGGTTGCCGGGCAGCCGACTGGCCTTTAACCAGCGGCAAAGGGAGGCACTTTATCGTTCACTTCAATCGGTCCGTCAGGCGAAAGAAGCCGCGGAAAACAATGAAAGCTATGAGTTTATTGCAATGGAAACGCGCTCAGCAATAGACGCACTCGGCGAAATTGTTGGAGAAGTTACAACGGAAGACATCTTACATAAAATATTTTCAGAGTTTTGTATCGGTAAATGAGTAGTGCTAACTTAATATTTGACAAGATAGACAGGATAGACAGGATACATAATCCCGTAAATCAAAATCTTTATCCTAACC
>CAYHFB010000129.1:0-9115 GCA_964355695.1 uncultured candidatus Brocadiaceae bacterium | reverse complement strand
AAAAACCATTGGGTTTTGAATATTTCATGCCTACGGCACTTTATGGTTGTATGCCCTTGCTATTTCTACCGATATTTTGTCCCTACGGGACATTGCGTCACTACTCAGTAAGAATCTACAAAATCTGTGTAATCGGTGAAATCTGTTGTTTCAAACATCAGCGGTAATTTTTATCATACTGTTCACTAGTTACGCCAAGACGGCATTTTTCCGGTGAAAATCGTAAGGAAACTTTTTTGCCTATTTCTGCCGATTCATAGATTGAGTTGATAAGCTCAACGCTTTTTCTGCCCTCAATGCCGTCAATGAGTCCCGCTACCCCGCTGTAATGGCAATTTATAAGGTCTTTATAGAATTCGGTAACATTCCATGCAGGCATGTCCGGCACCTTAGCGAACTGTTCCCGTACGGTGGTGTCCATTTCGTCCGGCACACAAAAATCCCAGGTCTTCAATTCATTCATAAAAAAGCCGCCAATTTCAACCGTTCCTTTTTCACCAAGAATACTGAGTGAACCTTCCAAATCCTTTGGCCTTGTCGCAGTGGTAGCCTCGATCACGCCCAGCGCCCCATTTCTAAACTTCAGTATTACCACACCTGTATCCTCGGCTTCAATATTAACCAATCGCCTGGCAGTCTTAGCCATAACGTTGTCCACGTCGCCCATCATCCAGGCCAGCATATCTATATGATGACTGGCCTGATTGGTCAGTACTCCACCATCCATTGCCCATGTGCCACGCCAGGGTCTTTGGTTATAATAGGCCTGGTTCCTGCTCCATCTAAGCCGAACGGTACCCAACACCAGTTTTCCAAAACGCCCCTTGTTTAAGGCCTCTTTGAGCTTGACGATTGGTGGGTTGAAGCGATTTTGATGCGTCACCGCGATCCGTAGCGACCTTTTATCGCACTCTTCCAAAATCCTGTCAATATGCTCTACTCGCAAAGCCAGCGGTTTCTCAACCACGAAGTGTTTGTTAAAGCGAGTCAGATCCATTATTCTCTCAAAATGGTCACCGGATGGTGTCAGGATACTCAAGAAGTCAGGACTTGCTGTTTCAACCATCTTTTCAACCGTTGGAAATGCAGGGATCAAAAATTTTTCACTTAATGCCTTTGCTGCTTGAAAATCAATGTCATACAATCCAACGACCTCTGCATCATCTAATCTCTTAATGGCCGTTATGTGTTTAGAAGCTATATTGCCACATCCTATCAAGGCGAATTTTACTTTTATCTGTTTTCTGTAAGCCATGTTTTGCTCGCATAAAATTGACCGTTCAAAATAACGCCAAAAATAAAAAAATAAATCAACCGTGTTTCTGCTGTTTCTGCATTACATTGATTGACACGCTGTCCGCACCTGCTCAATGATGTACGTTACCTGCTCGTGTGACAGCTCGGGGTAAATAGGAAGGCTTAATATCTCATTTGGCAACTGGTGTGCAACCGGGAAATCGGAAGGTTTGTGTTGTAAATAACGGTATGCCGTTAAAAACGGAAGCGCTATGGGGTAGTGAATGCCCGTGGAAATACCCTTTCCCTTCAAAAATTCGCTTACCTTGTCCCTGTTTTTTGTTCGAATAACGTAAAGATGGTAGACGTGCTTTACATCGGGCGAGACGGTCGGGGTAATAACAACATTTTTTAAACCTTCCGTGTACTTTGCGGCGACAGCAATCCTTCGCTCAGTCCAGTCTCTCAGGTGTTTTAATTTAACCGAAAGGATTGCCGCCTGTAAACCATCCAACCTGCTGTTTATACCCTCAAATTCGTGGTTGTATTTTTCAATTCTTCCGTGGTTCGCAAACATCTTGATTTTTTTTGCCAGGTCGTCGTTGTTCGTCACGATAGCCCCGCCGTCCCCATAAGCGCCCAGATTTTTACCCGGGAAGAAACTAAACGTTGCGCAATCGCCTAAAGTTCCCACCGTTTTACCCTTATATGTTGCGCCATGGGCTTGGGCGGCGTCTTCCATAACAAAAAGATTATGTTTTTTGGCGATCTTCAAGATGTCTTCCATTGCAGCGGGCTGCCCGTAAAGATGAACGGGTATGATTGCCTTGGTTTTATTGGTAATACTTTTTTCGATTTGGCTGACGTCAATGTTGTAGGTGTCTTTGTTACAATCAACAAAGACAACCCTTGCCCCAGTCTGAGTGATTGATTCTGAGGTGGCTATGAAGGAATTCGCAACGGTTATAACCTCGTGGCCTTCCTTAATCCCTAAACACTTTAATGCGATATAAATCGCATCCGTGCCATTACCAACGCCGATACAATGCTTTGCACCCATGTAGGCGGCAAAGTCTTGTTCAAAAGTCTTTAAGTAATCACCGCCAATAAAAGCCGTGTCCGCAATAACGTTTTGTATGGCACTATCCATTTCTTGTTTAATTGAAAAGTATTGCGCCTTCAGATCTACGAAAGGTATGTTCATTCTTTTACAACCTCAAAAAAGCCATTATTTAATCGGTACTCATTTCTACAGCATACACATATAGCATAACTATCACTAAAATTCAATGAAGTTCCGCACTTGCAAGTCCACCCCAGTTGCCGCGCAGGCACCCCAGCTACAATTGCGTAGTCAGGCACGTCACGTTTGACGACAGCGCCAGCGCCTATCATTGCGTACCTTCCAATGGTAACACCGCACACAATGGTGGCGTTAGCCCCAATCGTTGCGCCTCTTTTCACAAGGGTTTGTTTAAACTCATGTTTTCTCTCTATGAATGCCCTCGGGTTGTACACGTTGGTAAACACGCACGAAGGACCGCAGAAGACCTCATCTTCAAGGGTGACTCCATTATATACGGAGACATTGTTTTGAATCTTGCACCTGTCGCCGATAACAACGTCCCTATCAACCATGACGTTTTGGCCTATGTTACAGCCTTTCCCAATTTTTGCGCCTTTAAGGACGTGGCAGAAAAACCAAATCTTCGTGCCTTCTCCTATCTCCGCGCCCGCGTCTACGTACGAACTTTCGTGAACAAAAAATGGCTCCATATTGTCCTGCTTTCAAAGGTTATTGAAGTAGTGCTTCAGACGAAAAAAACTTGAAACCACAGATTGCACAGATTTCACAGATTGTGTCTTCGTTGGATTTACTGATTATTTCCAATCCCGTAAGCAGGCTCTTAACTTCACCATTGCCGCCAAAGGCAAGACAATCAACCTAACGTGAGAAGCAAGTTCTACCTCAGTTCAAACTTCCCGTTTCTTTTTCTGAAACGTCTTTTTAATCTGTGAAATCTGTGGTTTCCGTAGTTCTTTGCACTGTTTAACTTATTTGTAGTGAGACGACCTTTTCTGTATTCATTCAGCCCTTCGGGCCTGTTGTATAGCAAAAGATGCTTTTTTTCTCTGCGTCCTCTGTGATCTCTGCGGTAAACTGTTTTTAACTTTTTAATAACATCACACCACCGGAGAAGGCTTGCCTATATAGTACCCCTGGGCATAATCAAGTCCGTATTCCCTGATGATGTCAATAGTCTCCTTGTTCTCAACAAATTCTGCGACGGTCTTGATGCCCATGCCATTTGCCACGTCTACAATGGCCTTGACGAACAACCGGTCGTGCTTGTTTTCCGTCAATTTCCTGATAAACGAGCCATCGATCTTAATGTAATCGACTTCCATTTCTTTCAAGTACCTGAAAGAGGTAAAACCTGCGCCAAAATCATCCAGCGAGAAACTACACCCCATTGCTCTCAATTCCCTGATGAAGTTAATCGCCATGTCCAGATTACGGACTGCTGCCGTCTCCGTTATCTCAAAGATCAGTCGCTTGGGGTCTATTGAATTTTTCGATATCTCCGTCCTCAAAAACTGGAGAAATTTTTTGTCCTCCAGATCGAGAATGGAAAGGTTAATGCTGTAGACGAGCGACTTGTCGCTTTTGCCTGAATCCAACTGGCTTAGTATCACCTTTTTTATAATAATGCGGTCAATATCGGTAATTAATGCAAAAACCTCTGCCGTATCAATAAACGAGCAGGGATAGATAATCTCCCCATGTGTGCTGCGCATTCTTGCTAGTGACTCAAAGTGATGTATACGGTTATCCTTCAGGTCTAAAATTGGTTGAAACCAAGGTTCGAGGCGTTCTTCCTGGATGGCCTCCTGGATTTTCCCTTTCCACTCCATTCGGGTGTGTATCTTTTCAAGCACGAGGTCTTCGCCGTGGTAGGTGTGTATTCGGTTGCCCCCAAGCTCTTTCGCATAAGAGAGAGACGCGTCCGCCTTGGTAACCAGTTCTTTAACCGAATCCCCATCTTTTGGGAAAAGCGCCATGCCTATGCTTGCCGTTAAGTGGCTGGAAACCTCTACAAAACGGTGTTTTTCCAACATCTGCCTGATTTTTTCGGCAACTTCCATACCGTCGTTTTCATTACGGGCGGGTAAAAATACGGCAAATTCATTACCCCCCAGGCGGCCAACAAGAGAGTTGTCCTCGTCAGAATTTGTGTATCGTTTCGCTCTGGTAGAAGCGGTTGTGCTGATGATTTCAGCAATACGTTGCAAGACAATATCTCCGGTGCCATGCCCGTAGGTATCATTAATGAGCCGAAACCCGTCAATATCGATAAAGAGAAGTATTGCCGTCCGGGTATGGTTTGCCTTATCCATCAACCAGTGGTTCATCTGTCCCATAAAAGAAGTGCGGTTGCAAAGGTTGGTCAATTCATCGTACACCGTGAGGTATTTTACCCGTTCTTCTGCTTTGACCTTTTCTGAGACGTCTTCCTGTATTGCGAGAAAATGGGTAATCGCCCCATTTTCATCGCGAATTGGGGTGATTAATCCGTTGCCCCAGTAAAGTTGCCCGTTTTTCTTTTTATTTTTAAATATGCCGCGCCAGGTCTTTCCGCGTTTAATAGTATCCCATAACTCCTCGTATTCCGCATGTGTAGTTTCCCCGGAGGCGAGCAAGCTTGGATTCTTGCCGATAGCCTCTTCCTTGCTGTATCCGGTTATCTCCTCAAACATGGCGTTTACATACTCAATGCGTCCTTTTATGTCGGTAATAAGCACCACGTTAATGCTGTGTTCGACGGCGGAAAAAAGTCTTCCCAACTCCGCATTCACGCGTTTTAGTTCCGTTATATCGGTTGAAATGTTGCAGATGGCAGAGATCGTGCCGCCCTCTGTATGGTACATGGGAAACTTCAGGGAAATATAAGTGTGTAGCCCGTCTTCTTGTTGTATCACTTCTTCGAATTCAATAGGAGCCTTGAACTCAATGACCTTCAGGTCGTTCGTGTAAAACGTGCGTGATAATTCATTGATACCGAGTTCGATATCGGTCTTACCCAGTATCTGTTCTCCGGGAAAATGAAAATTCTTCTCTATTTGCCGGTTTACAAACAGGTAACGACCATCAATGTCTTTCACGTAGATCATTGCGGTGGTGTTGTTGAGGATTGACTGTAGTTGCAGAGTATTCTCGCGTAATGATTTTTCCAATTGCTTGCGATCGGTAACGTTCGAAATCATACCGGTTGCATAGCGTTTGCCGTTATTCCCGAAGGTTGCCGTTGCCCGATCGTTTAGCCAAACCCATCCGCCTTCTTTTCGTTTTACCCGGTAATCAAGAGTAAAGCCTATTGATTCTCCCGCCTGGTTAAAGAGTGATTTGTGCGCTTGCCGCACCTTTTCGACGTAATCCGGGTGAATCATCTCATACCAGATGGCAAAACCTTTTTCATAAAACTCATCAGGCGTGTGGCCGCAAATATTGTTAATATTGTTGCTGATGAATAGAAAGTTGCTGTCAGAGTCGCATATCCATACCGTGTCCGGGATGTTTTCCGTAATTAACCGATATATTGTTTCACTGTCTATGAGTGGGGATTTCATTATCGGCATCATTGATGTGGAGGGTTTGAGTGGTGATGGAATATCCCAAATAACTTTTTAATGGTCTCTACATAGCGATATCCTCCGCCGTTTTTCGCTTCCTGTTTTGCCACCTTTGCGGGGTGATGGAGGAGTTTGTTAATCGTGCGTTCCATGGTATAGACAACCTGCTCCCAGTCTTCGTTACCGACCTCTTTTAGTTTCGGTTTCAAACGGTTTAGCTCTTCCTTGCCGATGTTGTGGAAATGATTGCGTAAATGGGTGATCGCCGGCTCAATCTTCATTTCTTCGAGCCTTGCCATGAAGTGTTCCACTTCCTCTTCGATAAGGGAACGGCATTTTTCGATTTCCTGCGTCCTGTCGTCAATATTTTGAGCAACAACCGATTGTAAATCATCAATATTGTAAAGGTATACGTTATCGATATTGGCAATACCCGGCTCTATATCCCTGGGAACGGCGATGTCGATGAGGAACATAGGATTGCCTCTTCGGTGCTTTATGGCCTCCTTGACCTGATCGACGTGAATTACGTAGTGGGGGGCCGAGGTAGAGGTGATAATAATATCCGCTTTAGCAAGATATTCGCCAAGAAGCTCGTATTTGATGGCCTGCCCCTGATACGCATTGGCCAGTTCCTGAGCGCGTTCAAAGGTGCGATTTGCTACGATAAAGGTGCGCGCGCCTTCTTCGTAAAGGTGCTTAATTAAAAGCTCACACATCTCACCGGCGCCCACAACGAGTACCGTTTTACCCGTAAAATCCTGAAATATCTTCTCGGCAAATTCCACGGCTACGGAGCTTATCGAGACCTTGCCCTTCCCAAGAGAGGTTTTGGTATGCACCAGCTTCGCGGCATTGAGCGATTGCTGGAACAACTGGTTTAAAACCTTTCCGGTGGCCTCTTCGACCGATGCGATGGTATAAGCCTCCTTCACCTGCGAAAGGATTTGCGATTCCCCAAGCACCATGGAATCAAGACTGGCGGCGACGAAAAAGAGGTGGTTAACCGCACGGTCATCAATGTAATGATATAAGTACGAAGATAGATAGTTCAGCTCTATCTTATGGAATTCGGAAAGAAACAAGAGTATGTCTTCAAACTTGAGAGCGCCTTCCAGTGACGACACGTACATTTCGACACGGTTACAGGTTGACAAAATGACCGCCTCAGACGATGGGTGCTTTTGGAGGAACTGAGATAGCGCCGAGGGGATATTGTTAGCGTTAAATGCCAATTTCTCCCGTATTTCAACGGGGGCAGATTTATGATTGAGACCAACGACGATAATACTCATTTTACCTGAAATTCCTTGTTTTGTAAGACTAATATGACAATTGAAACACGATCAAACTATATGTGTTCACCCGTAGTGGCAAGGCACGCCTTGTCCTTATACGTTTGAATTTCCAGTACGCTAAGTTAGGCATACGGCGACTTTCATCCGCGCAACCGAGACGGGTGCGCTACCAGTTTGAAATTCCTATAGATTAATTAAACCTTCTGCGGCTTTTGATCGTAATAGTGGCAATTCATGAATTGTCACTACAGAGTTGGTCTAAAATTTTTGTACATCAAGATACCCATCACGAACTGCCGTTCATTAACCCCAGCCTTCAGGCTGGGGTGCTGTCCCTCCCCCTATATGGGCTTTAGCCCTGACGGTACGTAACGTAACATCCTTCCCGATACGACCAGATTTAACCAACCGGCATGTATCATAACGTCAATGAATACCAAGCATTTCTTCTATTACCATCATGGCTAAAGCCCATTCTAGTGGGCATCGTGAACCCCAGCCTAAAGGCTGGGGTTAATACGAAAACCCTACGGCACTCGCTCCTTTAAAACCTCAATACGCGTTGGCACGTCGGTTTTTTGAAATGCGTGCTTCGATCCCATAAAAAACGTGCCGATAAAGGTACAAAGCACCAGGCAAAAACCCACGATAGTCATGCAGGCGACTTTCGTTCCGTGAAAAGAAGAGACGAGCCTCATGTGTAACAAAGCCGCATACATAAGCCACGTGGCCAATCCGAGAATAACCTTGTAATCCAGATACCACATTTCCCCCAGAATATTTTGAGTCCTGACCCAAAAAGCGCCGAAAACAAGCCCCAGGGTAAGCAAGGGAAAGCCTAACGAGAGTGTCTTCCACATAAGCTTATCGATCCCTTCAAGTGATGGCAACTTGTTAAACAGCGCACCAAACAGCTTAAGCTTTAGTTGCCGCTGCTGTGTCAGATACATAATGCTGAGGCTGAACGATACGGTAAAGGCGGCGTATCCGACAAAAATGGGAATAATATGCGCTACAAGCCAGAAACTCTTCAGGCTGACGGCAACCGCCAAATTGCCGCCGTCAAACGTCATCGCCCAGATAGAAAGGACGGTGACCAACGGCATTAAAAAGGTATCCAAAGAGGGCAGCTTGTAAAGATAGTCCAGGTTGATATATACAAACAACACACACCAGAGAAGCGATATAAACGATTCGTAGACGTTGGTTATGGGGATGTTGCCGGACTCAAGCCCAAGAAATACCAGAAAACCGCTGTGGACAAAAAAGCCCATCATCATCGTCCATTTGGCCACTTTTTTGTTAAAAAAACGCGGGTATATAATAGACCCTATCGACCAAACGGTAGAGGTGAAGTAAAGTACTATGGTAACAATGAATGGAATATGGGTTAGTATGAACATAAGTCGCTTTAGTTTAAAAAATTGCAGTACATTAAGCAATTAAATTTTCTAATTTTAATAAAAGGTGCCGTAGATGACAAACCAGGTCGTTTATTACGGGGTTTTTTCATTGACAAAAACTCCATCGTTAGATAACCTACTTCAAAGCATTTTTGGCACGGTTTACGGTTAACGATATATTTTAACAGTACATCGCCACGTTTTCGGGAGGGATAAGTATGGCAGACGAACTGAAGATAACAAAAAAGACCAGTATTGGAGATGTAATCAAAAACCATCCTGAAACGGAGCCGGTTATAAAAAAATATTTTGGAGTGGGCTGTTTTACTTGTCCTGGTTCCAAAACGGAGGACATCGCCTTTGGCGCCACGATGCACAACGTTGCCCCGGAAGCCATTATCAAAGAACTGAACGAGGTGATTGAAAAGAAAAGGAGCCAACCGGTTTAGCTTTCCCGCCGCTTACGCAGTGGGCTACTATTGTGTAGCCCCAACGGGGCATGACAAAGACACCCCATCGGGGTGTAACAACAGTAGCCCACTGCGT
>CAYHFB010000128.1:6389-9129 GCA_964355695.1 uncultured candidatus Brocadiaceae bacterium | reverse complement strand
TTGGGCATTTAGTTGTCAGTCGCATATAACGTTTTATGGTAGTAAGCACAAGTGTTATTACATAGTATCTGATTCGGTTGTAGTAGTCAAGTACGCCTTGTGGAATGTTGGGTAGTAAGGGGGTTGTAAAAATTACAAAAATAAAGAAGTAAGATGTAGGGCGAGGCTTTAGCCTTGCATCTGGAACGGGGTGATTGAGTGCGCACTCGTGCGTGTTTATGCAAAACCCAACGGTCTTGCAGGGCGTGTGGCAACGGTAATGAAAAGCCCTAACATCCATTGAAGGACGTCAAACCGCTCACCAAACCGTTTTTCAATATCCAGGAATTTCAATGCCGTTGTAGGGGCGTATTGCAATACACCCCTACATGTATTTGCTATACAAAAGCCGCCCGTAGGTCTACCTTTTATCATAAAAGTCATTCACCCACAGCCCAGCCATGATGACGCGGGTAAACACGGAGATGGCCTTGCGGAAAGTATCGAGCGTGTTTTGTGTCTGGAACATGCTCCAGACCTCGCGCAAGTACGGTACATCAACGTATACCGCTGCGGGACCGACTGCAAGTTCATCCAAAGCGTCCTCTACCTCCGCGGCACAGGCCCGAAGGCGTAATACCAAGTCCGCGGCTTGCCGACCATGGAGACGGTTGAGGCGCACCTCATCGGGCAATCGGCCTTCCATCGCCTTACGGATGAGCCAGCGGTCAAGCCCGGTTGTCGGGTCCATAAAGATGTGGTCAGGCACAGAGAAGGTGAAGGCGAGAACGCGGACATCGGCTGTGGGATCTCGTACATCAAGACCGTACGCCTCCCCCATCTCAGCAATCAGCGCTCCGGTCATGTCGCGCCCGGGCATTAGCATTCGGAAACGATTTTCTTGCGGACTGCGCGGTTGCGCTAACGTGTCGTTCAGCCGTAGTTCCGGCAGGTTTAATCGGCGTGCAAAATCAGGATGGATGGAATATGATTTGCACCATGAATAAACCTTCGGCATTCTCGCACGGCGGTATGCCTTTAACAGCATGTCAGGCGCCGTCAGCTTCACCCTTTCCTTTGCCCATTTTCTCCAACCATAATGGCTTAACTGCACTGAGAGTGGTTGTGAGAACACATCCCCTGTCCACGAGATACCGGCATTGCCTGACTGCCCCGTAAGCAGAACGCGACAGCCTTTAGCACGAGCCGCCTCTTCCAACGCCAGTATCCAGAAAGAATTTCCAGCAGCGAGTAACGGTTCGTTATGAATTTCTAGCGAGCGGCGGATTGCCTGAATAGGGGAAATGGTTTGGGCGGTGACGGGGTACAGGTCAACATTGCCGGCATATCGGGCTGTCGCCGAGGCAAGGGGAAATTCATTGTTAAAACTCTTTTTTGTGTAAAAACCGGTATCTGTCATCGGCACTGAGGTAAAGGCTGTCAGTCGTTTGCCTTCTTTCCGCAGAAGACGCGCAGCCGTAGCAGTAACTGAACCGGAATCCAGTCCGCCGCTGAGTGATACGGCAATATGCCTATCGCCATTTCCCCGATTTTCCTGTGTTTTGCTGCCGCTGTTTACATCCTTCAGTCTACAGCGTACCGCCTCATCAAACAGTTCACAAAAGGCCTCTACATAATCATTACGGCCTGGCAGGCGGAGTTCGGGAGTCTCTTCTAATCGCCAATACTGGCGCGTATCAAGGCGTTCATGCGTGACGATAAGGCAATGCGCAGGCGGCAGACGCTTAATTGGCGTGTGGATAGTGCGCTCGCCGTGGCGTGCGGGCCATGAGACAAGTATTTGGGCGAGATAGAGTTCATCCATCTTGATGGGCGCAAGGTTCATCGCCAGCAATGCCTTTCGGTCTGAGGCAAAGGCGAACACACGCTCGTCCGCATAATAGTAAAGTGACGTGTTGCCATAATGGTCGCGGGCGAGAAAAAGCCTGCGCTCACGGGGATGCCATACGGCAAAGGACCAGTCACCATAGATATGCTTCGGGCAATCCTCGCCCCATTTGCAAAAAGCATGAAGGATAACTTTACTATCGGGAATTACTGTTTGCCTATCGCTTATGGCTAATTCTCTGATGAGTTCATCCCTGTTGTCCACCCGTCCTGTTGCGGTAATGACAATATCCTCATTTATCCCTTTGATAACGGTGGGTAGGGGGGATGGGTTCATCTGCCCATCGCCCGACTCTGAGGAGCAGGACTGACGTATCTGTCCCATCCCTATATTGCCTCCCAGCCATACGTCGCAACCATCCAGACGCCTACCCATAATTGCATATTGCATCACCACCAGAGTGGACGGAGCAACGACAGCCCCGTCACGTTGTAATATACCGAAGATGCTGCTCATTATTTGCCCGACTGTTCCTTACAGCGAAACATAAATTACCGATAGTCACGGAAATGACATTTAACTTGGTGTATGTCCTGTCTTTGCCCCATCAATCGCGGACTGGACTCCCTGCATCGTCCGCTTAATCTCAAGATGTTTGACCATTGGCTTGCTCCATGTACGGCGACATCTCGTATTCCCGGTATCGCCGGTTCCTGTGGTAATTGTTACGCTTTTGTCTTTTCCATTGTCCATCGTTTCTACCTCCATAATTTAGATTTATAAGACTAAATATAAACAACTAAAACACATAAAGTTTCAAAGGTGTGGTATATTGTGTGCGACCCTTAAATATATTCCACCACTTCCAAGGTTTTCCAAGGTAAAGAATAAAATATAATGTTGGCAAAATGT
>CAYHFB010000128.1:0-6289 GCA_964355695.1 uncultured candidatus Brocadiaceae bacterium | reverse complement strand
GGTGTGGTGTGGTGTGGTGTGGTGTGGTGTGGTGTGGTGTGGTGTGGTGTGGTGTGGTGTAATAAAACAGTACAAATTGTAATAAAATTTATCGAATAGTAAAGAAAAAAATATATCCTCTGAGACTGAAGGCTGAAGATTAAAAGCTTTTTGCCTGTCGGAAATATTGTGTAATCATACACGATTTAGCCTTCAGCATATCTATAGCCAAAAGCATCTGTTTTTCGAAAAATTTGGGGATGAATTCCCCGTATTTACTGGCTTCATTTTCGAAAACCTGATTTGCTTGACTATACCTGAGTAGTGACGTAAGGGACTCGGCCACAAATAACCGTTCCAAAATGATAACGATGAGGAACATGGTTATAATAGCTCACGAGCCAAAACTTACAAAAAATATGTCCCCTTATTGGGATAATTTATTTTGACCGAGTTCCTAACACGTATGTCGCCCCCCCCCACTTCACGAAAAAATTGCCGTTGAATAATGCTGATAAAATGAATATCATTACCGCATGAAGGAAAATGAGCATACCGGAAAAGGATTTTTTATTACGGGGACGGATACGGGGGTGGGGAAAACCCTTGTGGCTGGCGGATTAGCGGCGCTTTGCGGCAAGCGGGGGCTGGACGTCGGCGTTATGAAGCCGGTCGCTACGGGGTGTAGCTGTATAGATGGCGCGCTGGTATCGGAAGACGCCTTCTTCCTGAAAAATGCAGCGGGAACGGCGGACGAGTACGACATCATTAACCCGGTACGGTTTGAACAACCGCTTGCACCCACTGCCGCGGCGCGGTTAAACAATACAACGATAGACCTGGCGAAAATACACGCTGCGTACGAGCTTTTACGCAAGAGGCACAACTTTCTTATCGTCGAGGGTATCGGCGGTTTGCTCGTTCCTCTTGTTGACCGCTATTTTGTTGCAGACCTGATTGGCGATATGGGATTGCCGTTGATTGTGGTCTGCCGTCCTGCCATCGGCACCATTAACCACACCCTGCTAACGATAGCGTCTGCGCGTGAGCGCAAGTTGAAGATTGCGGGAATTATTATCAATGATTCCTGCGGCGGGTGCGACGAGACCGTTAAAAGGACAAACAGGGAAGAAATAGCCCGATTTACGGGCATTCCTATTCTGGGCGACATTCCCTTTCTTAAGGAATTTGACATGCAAAACGTCGATAGAACGCTGCTGGCAAATATTTTTAGTGATAAAGCAGGCAAAAATATTATAATGTAAGTTTGTAATTTGATTTTCCACACCCGCTATAAGTAGGTGGGGCGGCTATGGCAGGGGCTGATGCGGTTGTTCGCGTTTGACTTGATAATAGTATAAGCGATATTTATTAATTTGGAGCAATAAGACATGAAAACTCAGTTAGAGATTGCGCGTGAGGGCATTATTTCGGACGCTATGAAAGAGGCGGCTGTCTACGACGACGTTACACCGGAATTCATTCGGGAAGGCATTGCCAAAGGGCAGATCGTCATCTACGGCAACCCCAACAGGAAGGCGCGCGTGGTCGGCATTGGCAAAGGACTCAGGACAAAGGTGAATGCCAGCATCGGAACCTCTCCCGATATCGTTGATGTTGAGATGGAAGTGAAAAAGGCCAAAATCGCCGAGAAATACGGCGCGGATACGCTAATGGAACTTTCCACGGGGGGGGATTTACCCGCAATCAGAAGGCGCGTGCTGGATGCCATTTCTCTAACGGTAGGAACCGTGCCGCTCTATCAGGCTGCCATTGAAACGAACAAGAAGAAGGGGTCCGTCGTTCACATGGAGGCCGATTTTCTCTTTGACGTTATAGAACAGCAGGCGGAAGAAGGCATCGGTTTTATGGCGATTCACTGCGGCATTAACCTCATAACGCTTGAACGCCTGCGGAAACAAGGGTATCGCTACGGCGGCCTCGTTAGCCGGGGCGGCTCGTTCCTGACGGCGTGGATGAATCATAACAAGAAAGAAAATCCGCTCTACGAGCAGATCGACCGTCTTATAGCCATCATGAAAAAACACGACGTCATCCTTAGCCTCGGAAACGGCCTTCGGGCAGGCGCCGTCCACGACAGCACGGACCGCGCCCAGATTCAGGAACTTATTATTAACTCGGAAATCGCCGAATATGCCCAAAGCAAGGGCGTACAGATTATCGTAGAAGGACCGGGGCATATCCCGATTGACGAAATCGAGGCCAACGTACTGATACAAAAACGCCTCAGCAACAACGCCCCTTTTTACATGCTGGGGCCTATCACTACCGACATTGCACCGGGCTATGACCATATTACATCGGCTATCGGCGCTGCTATGGCGGCGTCCTATGGCGCTGATTTTATCTGCTACGTAACGCCGCCGGAGCATCTTGCCCTGCCTGGGCCTGATGACGTGCGGGAGGGCGTAATGGCCGCCCGTATCGCTGCCCACGTAGGCGACATGGTAAAACTCAAAGATAAGGTAAAGAACCTGGACCTCAAGATGGGCGTCGCCCGGAGAGACCTTGACTGGAAAACGCAGTACGAGACGGCCATCACCAAGGAACGCGCACAAGAAATACGCAGCAGCCGTCCCCCGATGGATGAAGACACCTGCACGATGTGCGGCAGCCTCTGCTCGCTGAAGGGTGTGATGAAATATTACGAGCAAGACCTCAAAAACAGCCGCAAGAAAAACGCGGACCCGATAGCCTTTTAGGTGCTTTTGCGTGAAACTTAAAGACAATTCAATTACCGTACGGGCAGAACGTGCCATCCTTTTCCGGATATTACTGGGCAAAGACCGTAGCGACGAAGGGGATCCGCTGGGCGAGCTTTGCCGCCTGGCAGAAACAGCGGGCGCTAAAGTCGTACAGAAGGTGGCTCAAAACAGGTCAGAAATCGACCCTGTTTACTATATCGGAAAAGGGAAGGCCTCTGAACTGGCGGAAGCAGCAATCGAATTTGACGCAGACGTGCTGATCTGCGACGACGACCTCAGTCCTTCTCAAATCAAAAACCTGGAAAAGGTGATCGGCAAGAAGGTCATCGACCGGAGCGAGCTGATACTCGACATCTTCGCCACCCGCGCATCCACGTATCAAGCCAAACTCCAGGTGGAACTTGCCCAATTGGAATATATGAAGCCCAGATTAACACGGATGTGGACGCACCTCTCCAGGATTGAAGGCGGCATCGGGACGAGGGGGCCGGGCGAGAAACAATTGGAGGTGGACAAGCGCATCGTATCGAGAAAGATTCACTTTTTACGCCAGAAATTGCATGAGATCGAAAAAAGGCAGGAACGGCTGGTAGAGTCCCGAAAGGGATTTTTCACCGTGTCCATCGTCGGGTACACCAATGCGGGAAAATCCACGTTAATGAATGCCTTGACGGACGTCGGTACCTTTGTGCAGGATAAGTTGTTCGCAACCCTCGACACCAAAACCGGCGTCTGCAAACTGGAAAACGGCCAAAAAGTTCTCATCAGCGACACGGTTGGTTTTATTCAAAAACTGCCGCACCACCTGGTTTCCTCCTTCAAAGCAACCCTCGAAGAGGCACGCCACACCGATTTACTGCTCCACGTTGTAGACATCAGTTCACCCGTGACCCACAAACAGATAGCGGCGGTGGAATCCGTGTTAAAGGCACTTGGGTGCGATAAAAAACCGGAGATTATCGTGTTTAACAAAATCGACGTCTTGAAAGACGTATCGGTTGTTCCCGTGCTTCAGACTAACTACAAAGACAGCATCGTAATTTCCGCGGTAACGCATCAGGGAATAGCAGAGCTGAAGCGCAGGATTTTGGAAACGATCGAGAGAAACTTTCTTTGCGTGGATCTGTCATGCAGCGCCGGCAACGGCAAATTAATCGCATACCTTCACGGCTACGCAAACATCATGAGCGAGCAATACGTTGAAGAACAGGTAACGTTCCGGTTACTCATCGACAAGAAGGTAGTACAGAAGATACAAGCCATGGATGACTCCGTTCAAATAAAGGAAGTCACCAATACAAACCCAAGCGGCGTTTGAGACCGGTGCTGGCGTGAATTGCCCGACGGCAGTGGCGCCACTGGGTAAGCCACCCTAACCGTTCGATGCGTTCGTCATGGAGAGAGGTGAATGTCTCATACCATATCTATATAATTGGAGAAATATTATTATGGAAATAAAACCTATCGGGATGAATCCGCTTTTACAACGTATTTCCATCAATCCGAGTGTTTGCTTCGGAAAGCCCTGCATTCGTGGCACTCGTATATGGGTATCACTAATCCTTGATTTCCTGGCCGATGGTATGAGTATTGAGGAGCTGCTTGCAGAATATCCTCAACTGTCGGAAGAAGACGTTCGGGCGTCCATTGCTTATGGAGCAGAGATGGCGCGAGAACGATATGTCGAAATACCAACTGAGATGATAGGATGAAGTTCAAGCTTGATGAGAACTTTGGATCGCGAACACAGGAAATATTTCTTGCTGCAGGTCACGATGTTCAAACTGTCCGTAGCCAGAAACTCCAGGGATGTTTGGATCGAAATCTCTATGAAGTTTGCTGTGAGGAGCAACGTTGTCTGGTAACGCTGGATTTGGATTTTGCGGATGTAACCCGCTTTCCATCAAACATAACAAGTGGTATAGTTGTCATTCGTACTCCCTGGAACCCAAGTATTACTCTACTGGAACAACTGGTCAGGCAATTTCTACAAGCACTCGCTCGAATGCCGGTAGAGAAGAAGCTTTGGGTTGTCGAGGTTGGTCGAATTCGGATTCATCAGTCAGACGCAGAGTAATAACCGTAATCATCAAATGAATCTTGCAACATTTGAATCACTACTGAAATGTTAACCTTTTCAACAGCCAGCGCGTTGCGAAAAAGGTGTGGTTTTTGCCGCAATCCCGAATCCGCATTTTTTTACAGGACAATGCTATCATGACGCCGGTCCCCCAGGAAATTATCGGTTTAATCGAACGTTTTGACGCCAACCGCGAGGCGTACCAATCCGGCGTTTATAACGAGACCCAACTCCGGCGCGAATTCATAGACCCATTCTTCAAGGCGCTTGGGTGGGACGTTGATAACGAGAAGGGCTACGCCGAGGCCTACAAGGACGTCATCCACGAGGACTCGATTAAGGTCGGCGGCTTTACGAAGGCCCCGGACTACTGCTTCCGCGTCGGCGGGACGCGCAAGTTCTTCATAGAGGCGAAAAAACCCTCCGTTAACCTGAAAGACGACGTCTCTCCCGCCTTCCAGCTTCGCCGTTACGCCTGGTCGGCAAAACTCCCGCTGAGTATACTCACCGATTTCGAGGAGTTTGTCGTGTACGATTGTCGCGTCAAGCCGGTCAAGACCGATAAGGCATCCTTCGCCCGCGTTCTCTATATCAACCACACCGAGTACGTTCAACGGTGGGACGAGATTGCCCAAATATTCTCGCGCGACGCCGTACTGAAGGGTTCTTTCGACAAGTACGCGGAATCGGGCAAGACCAAAAAAGGAACCACCGAGGTTGATGCGGCATTCCTGAACGAGATAGAATCCTGGCGCGACGTCCTTGCCCGCAGCCTCGCCATCCGCAACGCCAACCTTACCCAAAAGGAACTGAACTTCGCCGTCCAGCGCACCATCGACCGCATCATCTTCCTGCGTATATGCGAGGACAGGGGCATTGAGCGGTACGGGCGCCTTATGGTGCTGCTCAACGGCGACGGCGTCTACGCACGCCTCTGCGAGATGTTCCGCCGCGCCGACGAGCGGTACAACTCCGGTCTCTTTCACTTCCAAACGGAAAAAGGCCGCTCCGAACAGCCCGACGTGGTGACGCCCAATCTGGACATTGACGACAAACCGCTCAAGGAGATCATCAGAAACCTGTACTACCCCGACAGCCCGTACGAGTTCTCCGTCCTGTCCGCCGACATCCTCGGCCAGGTCTACGAACAATTTTTAGGCAAGGTAATACGCCTGACGGCAGGCCACCGCGCCGTAGTGGAGGACAAGCCGGAGGTAAAAAAGGCGGGAGGCGTTTACTACACGCCAACCTACATTGTGGACTACATCGTAAAAAACACCCTGGGTAAACTCCTGAGCTACGAAATCCGAAACTCGAAATCCGAAACTCGAAATCCGAAATCCGAAACACAGAACTTGAAACCTGAAACCCGAAATCAGAAACCTGAAACGAGAAACTTAAAACTCGCGCCGAAATCCGTTTCAAATATCCGCGTCCTTGACCCCGCCTGCGGCTCCGGCTCGTTCCTGCTGGGCGCATATCAATGCCTGCTTGACTGGCACCG
>CAYHFB010000127.1:6197-9146 GCA_964355695.1 uncultured candidatus Brocadiaceae bacterium | reverse complement strand
TTATCCTGTCAATCCTGTTATCCTGTCAAAAAAAACAAGTTAGCGCTTATGGGGTTGAGACTGTCGTGTAGCTCTGGGTGCTGCTTGCGTTGTGCGTTGCGCAACCCCCACACAGTGCCTGGCAATGCCACACAATGCCTTGTAATGCCTGTGCCGGGGCGACATTCATCAAACTAAAGGTTTGAGCTACAGATGCATCACGGCGCTTCCAACTCCTCAGTCTTGGGCAGGTCGTGAATGTCTTTTAAGCCAAAGTATTCGAGAAATCTTTTTGTCGTGCCGTAAAGCAAAGGGTGTCCTAACGATTCGTCCCTTCCCATAACCTTGACAAGGTCTTTCTCCATAAGCAACCGAATGATTTGGCCGGATTGTACTCCGCGTATCGCTTCTACGTCTGCCCGTAAAACGGGCTGTTTGTATGCAATAATAGCCAACGTCTCAAGAGCGGCCTGGGAAAGCTTTGTTTCTCCCGATTTCTTTCGCAGTTTCGCTACCCACTCATGATAGTCCGGTTTCGTATAAAACCGATAGCCGCCTGCAACCTCTTCAATCTGGAAAGATCGTCCCTGTGATTCATAGTCGTTTCTTAAGAGCGCAACGGCCTCCAGAATTTTGTCGTGTTCAACGTCACCGATGATATCCACCAGTTTACGGAGGGTCACCGGTTCTTCTGCGGCGAAGACGAGAGCTTCGACGATAGGTTTGAGTTCTTCTGCGGTTTTCATAGATTATGGGTTGGATTTATAGGTGGGTTTCCCTTTATCCTATAAACAACTACGGCTTTTCCCTTCTTTAAGCCATGTTTTACGAAATTCGTCATACGGGATAAAAGACGTTGCTTCTCGCTCTGCAATCAGAAGATCATTGGCGTCTTCAAGGTCTTCTCTTAATTCTAAAATATTTTCGTGTTCTTCCATGGTAGGAATAATCGCTTTCTATGGCCGGAGCGACTATTTTATTTCCCATTTCTCCGGTTGAATACCGTGCGTAACCTTTTCAAGGGCATTCTGCACCGCGTTGATTGCCGCCTTTGTAGATATGGTCGCGCCGGTGATGGCCAGTATCTTTTCAGGGTCAGGCACTTTTGTTACGACGAGTTGATGGCTCGTTTTATGCATGAACTGCTCCTGAAACCACGGCTGGGGAATATCGGCAGACCTGGCTGATTGTTTCATTTCTTTCGCTTTTTTCGCTTGTTCCATAATGGGTAATTTCCAGGATGGAACGCCATCGTCATCGGTGAATGATTTTACGACGAATGACTCCCCCCCTCTTCCAAAGAGCAAGCTCCACCACGTTGCGTTGCTTTCCACTTCGGTCATCTTTGTGCCGAGTCCGGGGGTTTCATTTTGCGCAAGGACGCTGATGCCAAGGACTTTTTCGAAATGGGCATCAACGCCCACCATCACTTTTATCTTGCTCGAATATCCCTGCGCTTCACCGCATGCCGCATAGCCGACAATCTGGCCGGACTTATCGATCCCTTTGTAGATACGTTCACTGTCCGGCGCGTCGGACGGCGTGACTTCTACCGGCTCTCCTTCCAACCCAGGCAACACCTTGTACAGCGCTTCCGTGCGAGTGGCCTGCTCCTTCTTCCTGATGGTGTTCTTTGTCAGCAGAAACGTTGATGACACGCCCAAAGAGGCCAGAAGAGAGACAATGGTTAACGTTATCGTATATTGAGCCTTTTTTTGCATCTGTTTTAAACCTTCTTTATTTTAGAACCATACAGCCGCGGTTTCGTAAACCGGTCAATAAGCGGCGTTGCGGTATTCATGAGTAGTATAGAATAGCAGACGCCTTCAGGATACCCGGAATAAAAGCGTATCAGCGCCGTCAGCGCCCCGGCGCCTACGGCAAAAATGATGAGTCCTTTTTTTGTCAATGGGGTGGTGACCATATCGGTAGCCATAAAAAACGCCCCCAGCAGCAGCCCACCCGCAAAGACGTGGTAAAACGGGTTATTCGCCCACGGCGTTGCCACCCGTGGCGGTAAAAACATGGACATGAAAAAAACGACGGCAATATAGCACGTGGGAACGTACCATTTGATGTACCGTTTATAGATCAGGTAAAAACCGCCCAGCAAAAGGGCAATTGCCGAGGTCTCTCCTATACAGCCCGGCACATTTCCGATAAACAACTCGGCGAACCGGTACGTTTCCGCGCCCGCTTCCTTTGCCAATGGGGTTGCCCTTGTTACGGCGTCCAGCAGCTTGCCGTCGGCGTCAACCTTCATGATGTTGTGGAAAAGTTTGTCTGGATTCAAAATGCGCCAGTCCGAATTGATGACGGCCGGATATGCCACCTGCAGGAATGCGCGCGCCGCGAGTGCCGGATTCCAGATATTGTTTCCTAATCCGCCAAAGGTGTGCTTTACGATGGTAATGGCGAAGAACGAGCCTACCACCGGCACGTACCACGGAACGCTGGGCGGCAAGGTGTATGCAAGTAATATGCCCGTAACGACGGCGCTGCCGTCTTTGATGGTATCCAAAGGAAGCTTCCGTAATTGCAGCACAAATATTTCCGAGCAGACAGCGGCTAAACAGCTTAAAAATACGACGTAAAGGCTGTAATACCCAAACACAACGGTACTCGCAATCCCTGCTGGGATTAAGGAAAATACTACCCCCCACATGATCCTAGGAATACTCTCAATGTCCCGGATATGCGGAGACGCGCTCACTATTAATGGATTGTTTTCTTTAACCTGATCGGCCATGGGAACTCTTAGAAGTTAAAT
This sequence comes from uncultured candidatus Brocadiaceae bacterium, assembly GCA_964355695.1. GTDB lineage: Bacteria > Planctomycetota > Brocadiia > Brocadiales > Brocadiaceae > JACVXV01. The sequence goes on along the minus strand of CAYHFB010000127.1, from coordinate 6,397 downwards.
TTAATATTACTTTGATTTTGAATACGTTGTACGCGCCACTACCGGATATTTCATTCGTTAGTCGCTTTTTAAAACAAATTTGGCTTGTATCGTTTTGTGGGGTTTTGTGCATCAACCCAGCCTGCTTAACCGGTAAATTCAGTATACGTCTTCATGCGTACCGATATCAACAAGCACAATCCTCCTTACTTCCTCACTGT
>CAYHFB010000127.1:0-6097 GCA_964355695.1 uncultured candidatus Brocadiaceae bacterium | reverse complement strand
CTTGCATGCCATACAAGTTCGATCATGTCATTAAATCTTGCTTCAGTTCATCAAGTGACCCAGTTCTAGCATGTCCTTCTTTGATGGCTTTGTAGGTTTCACAAGCGTTTTTTGCGATCTCTTCACGTCTTCGTTCACGGAGGCGATTGCGAATGATGTCCGTTAGCATTTCCTGCTCTTCGTCTGAAAGCTGATTTACCTCTTCCAAAACATCACCAAAGTTTATCGTCCGCGCCGCAACTTTTCTGCGCATCCGCAATATCCCTCACAATCCTTCTGTTGCTCATTTGCCCCATTATACCAATTTAATACCCAAAAACCTGTGGTTTCAAAAGCTTTTTATCCGTCCAAACCTCGCTCCCTGCTTACTTTGTCTTCTGCTTTACAATCTCTCCTTTTGCAAATTTAATGAGGTGGACGATGGGTCTTTTTGCGGGGCAAATATAGCTGCAACAACCGCACTCCTTGCATTCCATAGCGCCGTTTTCCTTCGCCAGGCTGAACTCCTTTGCCTCACAAATAATGCTTAATTCACTGGGGTTGAGTCCGTAGGGGCAGCTATCTATGCAGCGTCCGCACCGTATGCATGCGTGCGACTCCCACTGCTGCGCGCCCTTCTGCACGAGGATACCACCCGTGCCTTTGATGGTGACTGCCGTATCGATTTTGCCCTGGGCAATACCCATCATGGGCCCACCAAAGATAACCTTGCTTATATGGGGGGATACCTTGGCCTCGTCCAGCAACTGCTTGATAGGCGTTCCCAACCGTACCAGGAAATTCTGGGGATTATCTACGCCATCCCCCGTAACGGTAACGATTCGCTGGATGAGCGGCCTTTTGAATTTCACTGCTTCGTAGATGGAAAAGGCAGTTCCCACGTTAATTACCATTGCGCCTACTTCAAGGGGTAACTGCGTGGGCTTGAACTCACGGTTCAACAGCGCCTTAATAAGCTGATGTTCAGCGCCTTGCGGGTACTTTACCTCAACGAGGTCTATTTTAATTTGGGGGTCATTTGCTAAGACATCTTTGAAAAGATTGTAAACGTCCTCTTTGTTCGCCTCAATGCCTATATGCGCCCGTTTGCACCCAAGACACTTCAATACCAGCTTCAAACCCTGGATAATCTCGTGTGGTTTGTCCAGCATAAGACGGTAGTCGCAGGTGAGGTATGGCTCGCATTCCGCGCCATTCACAACAACCGTATCAATGGTCTTGTCTTTGGGAGGGGTAAGCTTTACGTGCGTGGGAAAGGTCGCGCCGCCCAATCCGACAATGCCGGCCGCCTGAATACGCCGCCGGATATCGTCTGCGGAAAGCGCTTCGAACGCTACGGGCAGTTCTCCATCGTCAAACCAGGTGTCTTCTTCCGTTTTTTCTATAATTACCGCCGGTGATTTTGCGCCCGTGATAGGATGCGGCCAGGGCACAACGTCCATCACCTTGCCGGAAATGGAGGCGTGCACGTGGGCGGAAACAAACCCCTGCGACTCGCCAACCATCTGCCCTTTCATAACAATATCGCCTTTTTTCACCAATGGCTTGCAAGGCGCGCCGATGTGCTGTCCCATAAGCAAATAGGCCGTTTTGGGGACAATGGCGGTTACTTCGCTTTTCTCCCTGGTGAGATGTTTTCCATCATCTTCAGGATGTATACCGCCAAAGAAGGTTTTCAGTCTTGATGTTCGATGCGTTGTCATAATTTTAATGGGCGCTTCACCGGATAACGCGGTAGCTGTTGCCTTGTCATAATGGTAATTCTAAAAGTCTCATCGGGTTATCTCAATACGCGGTCAATCTGTCTTATGGCCTGTTTTAAACGCAGTTCATTTTCCACGATAGCCAACCGCAAGTAGCCCTCTCCGTTTTCACCAAAGGCCGCGCCCGGCGCGACGGATACTTCTGCTTCGTCCATGAGCTTAAAGGCAAAATCCACTGAACCCATTGCCCTCCACTTTTCGGGAATGGGCGCCCAGACAAACATTGACGCACGCGGCTTCTTAATGTTCCACCCGATGCGGTTCAATCCGTCACAAAGCACGTCCCTCCTGGCCTGATAAATCAGCGCTTGTTCTTTAGTATATTTGTCACATTCCCGGAGCGCTATAATTGACGCGATCTGCACGGGCTGGAAAATACCGTAATCGTAATACCCCTTTACCTTTCCCAGCGTGGCCACAATCTCTTTATTTCCCACACAAAATCCCAGCCGCCAGCCTGCCATATTAAACGACTTCGACATGGTATTGAACTCCACACCGATATCCTTGGCGCCCTTCACCTTTAAAAAGCTCGGCGGCTTAAAGCCATCGAAGGCAATTCCGCAATAGGCAAAATCGTGGACAACGATAATATTGTACTTTCTGGCAAAGGCCACTATTTCTTCAAAGAAGCCCAACTCGACGGTAACTGCCGTAGGGTTGTGGGGGAAATTCAGGATGAGTATCTTTGGACGCGGAATAAGGCCCTTTATCGTATTCATCAAGTTCGGCAAAAAGGTCTCATCATCGGTAAGCGGCACACTGACAACGCTGCCGCCAGCCAAATTCACGGCATGGATATGAATAGGAAACGCAGGGCTAGGCACAACTGCCGTATCACCCGTCTCCAACAGCCCCAAACACAGGTGTGAAATCCCTTCCTTTGACCCGATGGTGCAGACAACCTCTGTTTCCGGGTCAAGGCTGACGTCGAACTGTTTCTCGTAATACCGGGCAACCTCACGCCGCAGGTTAAACAAACCGGTGGCGGAGACCGTGTAGCGGTGGTTTCTGGGGTCTTGTACGGCCTCGCATAACTTCTGGATAATCGGCTGCGGGGTGGGGTCGTTGGGGTTTCCCATACCGAGGTCGATAATGTCGATGTTGTTCCGTCGCTTTTCGTACTTTAACGCATTCAGCCGGCCAAAAAGATACGGCGGTAATTGCTTAACCCTATTTGCAACATTAATAACAAATTCTTCAGGCATTGGATATTTCTGTAAATAAATGATGTATGTAAACCCGCATGAGGGTTTATTGAGTATTAAAAAGACAAACACAACTTAATGAGACAGCGCCCCTCGTTTTCAAAGGTTGTTATTCCCGAACAACCAGTTAGGCGCAACCCTTTAACACAACTATTACCACTGCGACTTTTTGAACGCCGCATTTACCGCAACAACCAAGTTTCGAACAACGGCATTATCTGTCTTCTTAATTGGCATGGGATCAATGAAGATCGCTTTTTGCATGTCAAGCCGCGACTTAAATATCTTTTTCCCTTTTTGGGATTGAGCTTTAATAAGTACAATGGGACCTCCGGTTTCCCACGCCTCATCTGCCTCCCAGCCTTGACCCAAATTAACCGGACTGAAATTAATGTGGTTTACCGTCATAATTGTTACTCCTAATATTTAGGCATTAAGAGACAGAAAGCCTATGTACGACACAACTCGCCGGTACAGCACAGATCAAAACTTCAGCATCTCGCAAAGCATTAACAAGCGCTCTTAGGATTACCGATGCATTTGGAATTACCTTCTGACCGCCCGCCTGGAGTACCGGCGTATTAAGTACCGACCCGTGTTTAGAACTAGCGACGCCAAGAATTAAACCTTGATCTCCATTATGCTCGTGAGCCAGACCAATCTTAGAAATCTCTTCAATTGGATTAAAAACGTGTAGTTCTGCTTTGCAAGCCGACAAGTCAATCTCATAAACGTATCCGGGATTCTTTTCACTCGCGGTGCCGCCAGGCCCGGAAAGCGCGTACTGCCTTGCAACTGCAAAGGATGCTGTCAACGAAACATAAGGCGACGGATGAGAGTAGTTAACAATGTGATTCACAACTGCATTTATTGTGTGAGGTCTATTTGCAGCAGGCAAGAACCCACCATTACGCGCATTATTATCATGCCAATGTGTCCCAGGGCCAGAACCTTTGTACAAAGTAGGTATTTTCTCTTTTATCATAATACCGTACTCCTTTTCATACCATGCGGATATTATTTCCCAGGCTACTTTATTTTGCAGCAGTCTATATGACACTCGCTTTTATCGGCTATACTGTTAACCAGACAATATTCTTTGCAGTAACTCCTTTATTTCAAAACACAACTCGTTTGTAATGACGAACCCGGACAACCTATTTACTGAGCGTTCAGATTTTTAGTAATTGTCGCGCTTTCTACCAGATTTAAGAGCCACGGACTGAGCCTTTCCTTATATTGCTGATTTCTGGCAATTTTTTCCAGCTCTCCCTTTACCGATTTAAACCCCTTGCCGCTTGCGGCCTTTTTACCGGTAATCTTAATTATGTGGTGCCCGTAGTCAGATTTAACGATATCGCTAAGTTCCCCAACCTTAAGGCTTGCCACTTGTGCGCCAAGGGTGTCCTTCGGACTAAAGGGCTGCATCTTCCCGCCTCTGGCAGCCGTAACACGGTCAATTGATTCACTTTTAGCAAGCGCGGCAAAATCTGCGCCCGATCGTAATTTCTGAAGCGCCTCTTCCGCCTCCCGGCGGGTTTTATAGACGATCTGGCTGGCCTCTATCTTTTCACCATATTCCAGTTCATAAACCTTTTGGAGGTCTTCATCCGTAACGGTAATGGTCTTTGCCAAAACCTTTTCGGCAAGAAGCTCAATTTCCGCCTGTTTTTTCATCTTCCTGGAAAGCCTTTCCTCAAGCAACGCGAGGCTGCCCCCCATTTTGACCAACTCTTTATCAAGGTCAGCCTTGTCTTTTATCTTGTAACCGGCCATCAAGCCGTCAATTTCGTTACCCACCAGGGTTTTCAGCCTTTGTTCCACTTCCGCGCCGGTAACGACAGCCCCGTCTTTTTCCGCTGCCTGGTAAATCAACGTCCTTCTGATAAGGACGTCCAGGGCTTCCTCTCCATACGTCTCAACCAGGATATCGTAAAGTTCCTGCCTGGCAATTTTTTTGTTATTAACTAAGGCAACGACGTTGCTGTCTTCAATTGCCGGTTGACTGGTTTTCTGAGGAGGGGCAGGCGGCGGCACGACCTTCTGTGCAGCCGGTGGTGGACTCTTCTGAGAAGGGGGCTTAGGGCTTTTCGATGATTCACCCAGAACGTTTTGGGCAAAAAAAACACTTGCGGAAAAAACTACGACAGAGAAAAAAGATACACTAGTGGAAATCCCCGTTTTTGCACATATCATAAATATTAACGAATAAACGTACCTGCAGAATAAGTTGTATTTAAAGTAAATTTGATTTCTGATTATATCACAGTTAAAATTACAGTGTCAATGTTTTTTGAAATACGGCAGGTTTCTGCCTCTGATTACTGGGGAGATTTTGCGTCGCCGGTAGGAAAATAACGACTTCCCGCCGCTTACGCGGTAGGCTAGGATTGTGTTTGCCCCTGACGGGGCATTATACGGTTTACAGGAGTTCAAAGACGTCCATGGAAAATCCGGAAGTGACGGCAATTATACTGGCTGGCGGCAAAAGCCAAAGGATGGGGTCAAATAAGGCGCTTTTGAAATACGGCGACACCACCTTTATTGAGTGTCAGATAGCAAGCCTTAGTAAAATCTTTCAAGAAATCATCCTGTCTGCTAACGACGCACGCATGTATGCGCATTTGCACCTGCCTGTGGTACCCGACGTAATACCGGGGAACGGGCCGCTCGGCGGCATCTGCGCGGGAATCATGCGCGCCACAAACTATTACACCTTTGCGGTTGCTTGCGACATGCCTTTTCTCAGCGAAAAGGTGATCCTGCATCTCAAAACATTCATTACGGACTACGATGTCGTCGTCCCCCGGTCAGAACGCGGCCTGGAACCCCTGCACGCGTTTTATTCCAAGGATTGCATCACACCCATGCAGCAGTGTCTCAAAGAGGGACGATTAAGGGTCATCGATTTTTTTTCAGACGTAAGGGTAAAGATTGTCAACGAGGACGAACTCAAGGCAATTGACCCTTCCATCCAACCGCTCCTCAACCCGAACACGCCGGAAGAATATAATACCTATTGCAACCTTAAAAACCCATCCTTGTGAGATACGTGTATCGACAATTTTTTTCTGCAAGTTGATTGCGGTAACTCCCTTGTCTTGTTTATTGGGTTTTATTATACTA
>CAYHFB010000126.1:5832-9174 GCA_964355695.1 uncultured candidatus Brocadiaceae bacterium | reverse complement strand
GCGGCCAGCACCCCAGCCTGAAGGCTGGGGTTAATGAACGACAACCTGTGTAATCGATGTAATCCGTGTAATCAATGTAATCCGTGTAATCAATGTAATCCGTGTAATCTATGTAATCCGTGTAATCTATGTAATCTGTACCACAATCCATCAACTTCTTGTTTTTTCTGCTCGTTTTTCAAAATGCACAATTGGAAGGTAATGATTGGATGCGGCTTACGTAAAGTTTTGAGCATTGAGTTTTTTGTCATTTAAAATTGTTTCGGATTTCGATATTCGGATTTCGAATTTGGTTGCGGCCAGAGGCCGCGCCAGGTAATCTGTGGTTTCATCGTTTTTAGATTTTATCTTATTTGCGCAAGTCCTTCTTCGTAATTCGATAATAATTCGTGAAAATTCGTGTAATTCGTGTCTCTGTTGTTTAGCATTTTTTGGTTGCGGCCAGAGGCCGCACCAGGTCTCCTGTGGTTAAATTATTTTAGTTGCAGCTTTGCTGCGTGATGGATTATGGCATGAACAAAGAAAAAGTATTAATCATTAAACTCGGTTACTCGGAAACGTTGGATGGTGAGATCGGAAAGATCACCAGCCTGGGGGACGTGCTTCGCAGTACCGTACTACTGCATCTTTACAAAGACGCGCACGTTACCTGGCTCATTGATGAAATCTCATTTCCCCTCCTGAAAGGCAATCCTTACATCCACAGAATATTGTCTTATGACATCACCTCCGTATTACAACTACAGTCCGAGCGATTTGATACGGTTATCAACCTTGAAAAAGTGCCCGGACTCTGCGCCTTTTCAGATTCACTCAAGGCATGGCGGCGGTACGGTTTCAGATTTGACCCGGAATATGGCGTCGCCCTTGCGTACGACGGCACCCAGCGCATTTTGGACATTTGTATGGATCCCAATTATAAGAAAACGGCAAAAAAATATTGGGAAGAGGTGCTGTTTGAAATGGTGGGAGCAAAGTGGAATGGAGAGGGTTACCTTTTAGGGTATAAACCAAAATCCCCCATTACGTACGATATCGGCTTTAATTATGACGTCGGCAAAAAATGGCCCAACAAGGCATGGCCAGCCGAATACTGGAAAGAGCTGGAAAAACGCATCGGGAATAAATACGTTATCTCGTGGCAGCAAGGGTTAAAGAACATTGAAGAATATTTTGAGTGGATAAATTCTTGCCGCGTCTTTGTCACCAATGACAGCCTGGGACTCCACGTCGCTTGTGCCTTGCAAAAGAAGGTTGTCGCCCTCTTTGGCCCCACCCTTGCCTCGGAAATCTACATACCCAATGGCGTCAAGCTGTTACCTCATGTGGATTATGATTGTTTACCCTGTCTTAAGCCAAAATGCATCCAGAGCAAATTGTGTATGAATTACATAGAACCGAACGTGGTCTACGATGCAATTGAAAGCATTATGAAAACGCATGGATAAATACCGCATCGACAGTCATAAGCTTTTATTTCATGTCTCCCGGGTAAACGATTGGTTAAAAGGGGAAAATGTGTACCCCGTTTATGCCGAGATATCCCCTTCGGGCGCATGCAACCACCGGTGTACCTATTGCGCCCTGGACTTTATGGAATATCAGGCGCGGTTTCTGGACAAAGGGATACTGAATGAAAGATTGACTGAAATGGCCTCGCTCGGCCTGAAAAGCGTCATGTACGCGGGTGAAGGCGAGCCGCTGTTGCACGCAGACATTGCTGAAATAATCAACCACACAAAAAAAGCCGGTATCGACGTTGCCATTACAACAAACGGCGTGTTACTGAAGAAAGACCTTATAGACCACACACTGGGTAGCATTGCCTGGATAAAAGTAAGTATCAATGGCGGCGCGAAAGAGACCTACGCAAGGATACACAAAACCAGCCCGGACAACTTTGACAGGGTATTGGAAAACATGTCCTACGCCGCACAAACAAGGCGTGACAAGGGATACCGTTGCGCATTAGGCATGCAGATGATACTCCTGCCTGAAAACCAGCACGAGGCAGAACTTTTGGCGCAACAGGCCAAAGACATCGGCATGGATTATTTGGTTATAAAACCATATTCTCAACATCCTCTGAGCAAAACAACCCGTTACAAAGACATAAAATATAACGATTACCTCCATTTAGCCGGGAAGCTGGAACGTTTCAACACCCATGATTTCACCGTAATCTTCCGGCTGAATACCATGAAAAAGTGGGACGAAGGCCGCCGAAATTACCGCCAATGCCTTGCCCTTCCTTTCTGGTCTTATATTGACGCTGGTGGCGACGTATGGGGTTGCAGCGCTTATCTCAATAACGAAAACTTTAAGTACGGCAATATATACGAAACCACCTTCCAGAAGATTTGGGAGGGAGAAAAACGGCTAAAATCCCTACGCTGGACGGAAGAAGAACTTGATATAGACCTATGCCGTGTAAATTGCAGAATGGACGAAATCAATCGCTACCTCTGGCAATTAAGGCATCCGCCGGAACATGTTAATTTTATTTAGCCGCTACGCTGTTAAAAATTTCAGTAGGGACACGGTGCCCGTGTCCCTGTATCCCCTGTCCCTGTGTGTAAAAAAAGTCGCCGAATGCCTATGCTAAAATGTATGGGAAATTCAAAGCCGTGTAATCTGTGTAATCTGTGAAATCTGTGGTTTCACAGCCTTTTATCTGTCTGAGGTCTCGCCTCGTTAATCTCGGTGAAAAGTTTGGAAATGCACCTTAATGACATAGCCAACGAAATAAGAAAAACCATTATTGTTACCGCCAACAAATCGAAAAGCCCGCACGTGGGGTCTGCGTTGTCGTGCGTGGACATTTTGACCACTTTGTATTTTGAAACGTTAAAGTTAGACCCGTGGGAGGAAAGGGATATTTTTATCCTGAGCAAAGGACACGCAGCATTATCACTCTACTGTGTTCTGTCCCGCAGAGGCATTATAGACAAGCGCCTGCTGGACGGCTACTATCAGAACAACGGCACGCTACCTGCGCACCTTGACCGGTTTACCGCGAAGGGCGTCGAGGTCTCGGCGGGTTCATTGGGTCACGGTTTTAACATAGGGCTTGGAATTGCTTACGGACTTAAAAAGAAAAAAGAAAACCGAAAGGTCTACGTATTGATAGGGGATGGGGAATCGCAGGAAGGTTCCATTTGGGAAGGCGCGCTCTTTGCCTCCAAACTTGGCATTGATAATTTTACGGCAATTATGGACTATAATAATTTACAAGGTTATGGTAGACCGAACGACATTTGCAGCTTTGAACCCGTAGCCGATAAATGGAAGGCATTCGGATGGGACGTTTGCCAGGTCGATGGGCATAATGTTGCCGAAATA
>CAYHFB010000126.1:0-5732 GCA_964355695.1 uncultured candidatus Brocadiaceae bacterium | reverse complement strand
CAGCAATATTGAAATTCCAATGCGTTCACTTAATTTTGCCGAAAATGAAAAAATACTTGAAAACATCTTCCAATCTTGTTACCTTTATTTTGTTTTCTTGTAATATTGACTCTTCAACGGTGGAAAAAATTGAAAAGCAATTTCCCATTATCCGTCTACACAATAGGCCACTCGAATCATACCATTAATTACTTTGTTGAATTATTGCAGTCGCATAATGTAAATTGCTTAATAGACGCGCGGAGCGTGCCTCACTGCTCATACACTCCTCACTTTAACAAAGAAAATCTTCAGAACTATCTGAAATCCCAAAACATTCGCTATTTACATTTCGGTAAAGAGTTTGGGGCATTCCATACGGAAAGTGACGTTTTAGATGAACAAGGAAAAGTTGATTTTGAAAAAGTAAGAAAGACACAAGATTTCTTAACCGGGGTTGAAAGATTACGGAGTGGAATAGATAAGGGCTATACAATAGCAATAATGTGTTCCGAAGCCGAACCCTTTGATTGCCACAGGTTTTCATTAATATCATATCACCTCGCCAGAAGCGGCTTCGACGTTAAACACATATTAAAGGATAAATCAATTATTGATAATTCCGACTTGGAAAAAATGTTGTTAAAGAAATACGCAAAGAAACTTCCACAACGTACTTTGTTCGACCCGACGCCAAAAACCCGAGAAGATAAAATCAACTTCGCTTATTCGTTAAGGAACAAGGATATTGCATTCAACGTTAACAAACCATGATAAAACTATATACCATCGGCTCTAAAAAAAAATCGGCACAGGAATTCTTTGAGTTGCTAAAAACGAATAACGTAAAACGGTTAATTGATATACGGCTCAACAATACAAGCCAACTGGCCGGTTTTACCAAAAGCCGTGATTTGATGTATTTTTTAAAAGAAATTTGTAAAGCGGACTATATACACAGGCCGGAGTTGGCGCCGACAAAAGAGTTGTTAGACAACTACAAAATGAACAAATTAACGTGGCAGGATTACGAAGAAATTTTTAACGGCATCCTCTCCGACAGGAAAATCAATGAAAAGATTAAACCGGAAGAACTGGATAATGCTTGTTTGTTGTGCAGTGAACAGGAACCGGACCAGTGCCACAGACGTTTAGTAGCCGAATATCTTAATAAAAGTTTTAAGGATATCTCAATAAAACATCTGACGTGAAATAACAGTGAAGACGACTTTTATCTGTTTCTCAAATTCAAAAAAGTATGGTGAAAGGTGCATCAGTGGAATTGCAGTTGGGAAATCGGATAGCGGTCATGTAAGTTTTCTTAAAGACAATAACCGACCCAAATGGATCAGGCCCATAACCAACGAACAACACGGCGAAATTCCGGCGAAGTTGGTTAAAGACATTAAAATCCTTGATATTGTCGGATTGGAAATCACTCAAAATTGTCCCAACGGCTACCAATCTGAAAACGTTTTTTTCAAACCCAAGTCCCTTAAAATTGTCTCATCAATCAAACCCTCCAGAAACAACCTCAATAAATTAATTGACGGTTCCCACACAACGCTATTCGGAAATACCAGTAAAGCGGTCAGCGTGGAACAGATTAACGAACTCAATTATTCCTTAATCTTTATTAAACCTCAAAGTTTTGAGGTGCATGAAAATTGTTATGCATTCGTTAGAAGGGCTCGTGGCAGATTTCAGTATAATGGCGTGCATTATGATTTGCCGATTACCGACGTGTCCTTTCTGCAGACACTCATCAACGGCGTCCCATCATTTAGCCAGGATAACGTGTACCTAACTATTTCGTTGGGGATTGAATTTGAGGGCTGGCACTATAAACTTATTGCCGGGGTGGTTTTTGCAACTGAGTGAGGAGCGGGTTCATTCCGGTTATCGTGTAAATATGCAGTTTTCCCGTAAGGACAGACGGAAAATAGTCTAAAGAAACTGCGGGGAACCATCCCATTTCGGAATGGTTCCGGCAGCTTTGTTGGGTGTTGTTACCGACACCGTCACGCCTTTTTTGCAATCACCTTAACGCCGCCCATGTACGGCTGAAGCACGTCGGGGATGGCAATGGAGCCGTCCTTTTGCTGGTAGGTCTCCAGGACGGCAATGACCGTTCTGGGAAGGGCTAGCCCTGAGCCGTTGAGGGTGTGGACAAAGCGCAGCTTATTGTCCTCGCCGCGGTAACGAATATTCATCCTCCTGGCCTGGAAATCCTCGAAATTGCTGCAAGAAGAGACCTCCAGGAACTTGTCGAGACCCGGTGCCCACACGTCTATGTCATAACACTTTGCCGCCGCAAAGCTCATGTCCCCCGTGCACAGCTTGGCCACGCGGTACTCAAGCCCCAGTATCTGAAGTATCTTCTCCGCGTTACCCAGCAGCATCTCCAGTTCCTGGTAAGAGGTTTCCGGCCTTACCAGCTTCACCAACTCCACCTTGTTAAATTGATGCACACGTATAATGCCTCGTGTATCCTTTCCGTACGAGCCTGCCTCCCGGCGGAAGCAGGGGGTATAGGCCGTGTAATAGAGGGGAAGCTCTTTGAGTGACAGTATCTCGTCCCGGTGGATATTGGTCACGGGTACCTCTGCGGTTGGCACAAGGAAGAGGTCGTCTGAGGGGATTTGATACATGTCCTCTTCCAGTTTTGGCAACTGCGCCGTACCCGTCATAGAAGCGCGGTTTACCAGAAACGGTGTAAATAATTCGGTATAACCGTGGTCACGGGTATGAACGTCCAGCATGAGGGAAAATAAAGCGCGCTCCAGCCTGGCCCCAAGCCCTTTTAACAAAATAAAACCGGAGCCGGTGATCTTTGAAGACCGTTCCATGTCCAAAATGTTTAAATTAGTCCCCAGTTCCCAATGTGGCAGGGGGGGGAAGTCGAAGGACTTCCGTTCTCCCCATGACTTGACGATGTCGTTATCGTTCGCATCTTTGCCGACAGGCACGTCATCTGCGGGTATATTGGGTATGCGGAGCAACAGGTCTTTGATTTGCGCGTCCATCCCGTGCAGATTTTCCTCAATGGACTTTATCTCGTCGCCGATGTTCCTTGTCTCTTCAATAATAGCGGTGACGTCTTTCCCGCTCTTTTTAAGGGCGTTGACCTCTTTGGATTTTTCGTTGCGTTTGCTTTTTAATTGTTCACAGGCGAAAATCATTGACCGGTTCTGTGCGTCCAACTCTAAAATGAGATCAACGTTCGCCGACGTTTCGTGTTTGTTGATAATAGCCTGTTTGACCTTGTCTGGATAATTTCTAATAACGTTGATATCAAGCATAATGCCCTCTGCCTCCGATTGGTTTACACCTATTGAAAGTGATAAATGCTTTACTCTGCCGGTAAAATTGAGGCTTGCAAGGATTCATTAACCCCAGCCTTCAGGCTGGGGTGCCTGCCCTCCCCCTGTCCGGGCTTTAGCCATGACGACACACAATATAGCGTCCTTCTCGCTTCGTTCAAGTTCTTAACAAACCGGCAGGTATCATAACGTCAATGAAAATCAAGCCTTTCTTCCATTACCATCAGGGCTAAAGCCCATTTCTATGGGCGTCGTGAACCCCAGCCTGAAGGCTGGGGTTAATAGCAAAAGAGCTACGAGAACCATATCCAAAGTAGGCTTTGCCCACAACCCAATAGAAAAACCATACGTTGTAAAATGCCTTACTCGCCGCTTCTACAGAGGGATTTCCGGGTGCGACGAAAAAACAACTTGTTTTTTATTGCCGTTTTGAATCGGTAAGGTACTAATGCCCTTCATTCCCTTCGATATTCTCCATTCGACATTCCTTGTTCAATATTCGCCTTTACCTTTAACAACATCCCCTTACCCATTCACCGTAAGATCCCTATACTTCTTCAACAAAGCTTGCGTTACCTTCCCCGGCTTGCCCGTGCCGATGACGCGCGTGTCGATAGTGACGACGGGGATAATCTCCGCAGCCGTTCCCGTTAAGAAGCACTCGTCGGCGATGTAAAGGTCGCACCGTGACATCAACTCCTCTTTCACCGCGAGGCCCATCTCCACAGCCAGCTTCATCACCAGGTTTCTGGTAATGCCGATAAGAATCCCGGCGCTTGCGTGCGGTGTTATCAGGACGTTGTCCTTGACGATGAAGATGTTGTCGCCCGCGCATTCAGCCACGTAGCCGTCCTTGTTGAGCATCAATGCCTCGCCCGCGCCCGCCCGGATGGATTCAATCTTTGCCAGGATGTTGTTCAGGTAATTCAGTGACTTTATTTTGGGGTCGAGGGCGGAGAAATGGTTTCGGATGGTGGTAACGGTGACAATATCCAGCCCCTTTTCGTAAAGGGCCTTTGAGTAAAGCTCGATGGTATCGGTAATGATGATGATCTGCGGCCTTGCGCATTTATTGGGGTCAAGGCCAAGCTTGCCCACGCCGCGGGTAACAACCAGGCGGATGTAAGAATCGGTCAGGTTGTTGGCTGCCATGGTGTTCTTTATGGCCTCTCCCATCTCTGCCTTTGATATCGGTATCGTCAGAGAAATAGCGCCTGCCGAGGCGTATAGCCGGTCCAAATGCTCGTTCAGCGTAAAAATTTTCCCATTGTAGGCGCGAATCCCTTCGAAGACGCCGTCGCCATAAAGCAATCCGTGGTCAAAAACGGAAATCTTGGCCTCTTCCTGTGGAACTATTTGACCGTTTAGATAAATTTTTAAACTCATGGCACTCTTAGTTCTTACTCCTTTCTTTCATCATATTCTAAAATACGGTAACTACTCAGGTAGCATAGACTGAAGACTGAAGGCTTTTCCCTTCAGCCTAATCACTTAAACAATCACAAAATCCTCCCATCGGTGATCCGTATAATCCGTCCGGCATTCGCGGCTATTTTTTCGTCATGTGTGACGACCACCACGGTTTGATTCAACGTCTCGTTCAGACTCCACAACAACTCCCGTATCTCCTGTCCGGTCTTTGTGTCCAGATTGCCCGTAGGCTCGTCGCACAGGAGCAATTCCGGCTCGTTAATAAGCGCGCGGGTAATGGCGACCCGTTGCCGCTCGCCGCCGGAAAGTTGTGACGGCTTGTGCTGCATGCGATTGCCCAGTCCCACCCGCTCCAGCAGGGAGGCAGCCCTTTCCCGGCGTTCCTTCCTGACCTTTTTCCAATGTGAAAAGGCGTTCCCAATCATGCTTGGCAGCAAGACGTTTTCCAGCGCCGTAAAGTCGGGCAACAGGTGGTAGAACTGGAACACAAACCCGAAGACGCGGTTGCGCATCTCCGCCTGCCTCTTCGCGCTCAATTTTGTTAGGTTTATCCCCTTGTAGAAGACCGAACCGGCGGTAGGGGTGTCCAAACTGCCCAGGATATGCAGGAGCGTGCTCTTCCCCGCCCCCGACACACCCACAATCGTGACGATCTCGCCCTTCTTCACGGCCAAATTAATCCCTTGCAGGACGGGCAACGTGCGTTCGCCAGCGGTGTATTCTTTCGTTACGTTTACCGCCTGCAATAAATAGTTATTTGTCACCGTGTTATCGGACATTTTTTTAAAGAACCGAACCCATCAATAAATCTTCAGAATAGATTCTCACACAAAGGCACGAAGGCACAAAGATTTTTTTCCAGATAACCATTGTGTTTTCCACCTTTCTTCGTGTCTTTGTGCCTTTGTGAGAGAAAATTTTTTTAGATACCCAGTCACTTCATACCCTGCCTTAAGCGGGCAGCCGCAATCCCTTATTCATCAGGTCAATGATTCCCAC
>CAYHFB010000125.1:0-9187 GCA_964355695.1 uncultured candidatus Brocadiaceae bacterium | reverse complement strand
AGACGGGAGTAAATTTCGGGCAAATGCGTCAAAGAGTAACACGTGGGATGAAGAGAGATGCAAGAAATCCTTGGAAATAGCAGAAAAGAACATAGAACGAATAATGGAAGAAGCGGAACAAATAGACAAAGAAGAAGCCAACGCGGGAACGTTAGTAAAGCTGGATGAAGAGCTGCGGGATCAGAAGAAAATGCAGGCAAAAGTACAGGAGATAGTAAAGACGCTGAAGGAGACCGGAAAAATGAAGATAAACACAACGGATAAAGATAGCGTAGATGGCAAGACCCGACAGGGGAGCCATGCGATAATAAATTGCCAGGTAACCACGGATGAGAAGTACGGATTAATCGTAAACGGCGAAGCAGTAAGTCAGAACAACGATCTGAATCAACTAACGCCGCAGTTGGAACAAGCCACGGAAACCTTGGGCAAAGCGCCGGAGAAGGCGATAACCGATGCGGGATACTTCAGTCTTAAAGACTTGGAAAAAGTACCGGAAGGCATAGTGGTAATAATGCCCACCAGAAAGCAGGCACAAGAGGAGAACAAGAAAACGCCAATAAAACCGTTTGGTAAAGAAGTGTTTACCTATGACAGAGCAAGGGATGCATATCTTTGTCCAGAGGGAAAAACGCTTGAGAGAAAAGGAATATCATTCGGGGACAAGAACAAACACTGTTACAAAGCGGCGGGTAAAGTGTGTCGCCGTTGCAAACATTTTGGCGTTTGCACGAAAAGCAAAAATGGTAGACGTGTAGTACGGATGGGGAATGAGGTGGTAATAGAAAAACTGGAAGAAGTATACCAGCGAGAAGAAAATCAGCGGTTATACAAATTGCGGAAAGAAAAAGCAGAACTGCCTTTTGGACACATGAAACATAATTTGGGAGCCGGTCAATTTATGTTGAGGGGTAGGGAAAAGATCAACGCAGAACTTTCCATCTTATCAACGTGTTTCAATATAGCAAGAATGATGACTATAATTGGGATACCGATGTTGATTGCAAAGTTGAACAGCATGTAAGAGCATGGAATCGCAAGGGAAAAGGCGCTGAAATGGAATAAAATAGCATATTGGAAGAATATTTTGAACAGTAACAGAAAAAACTACCGGTAAAATTGGTATATTACGCCTTTTGGCTGCATAGAGGCTGTCCGCGAAAAATCCATTAGGCACAGCCTGAGGAGCTTGGGAACGAGGTGAAACAAGGTGAACGAGGTGAAACATACATAAACAAAGCCCCGCGCACACCATTGCTTTACTTGAAATAGGAAACAACGTGGGCTATGCCCGCTTTAAGGTCGTCCACAACCTTATCCGTAGTGACTTTGACCTTCTCCCACGCATCACCACTTGCTTCCTCCACCGCCTTCAGCTTTTCAGTGGCCAGATGCTGTTTCGCGCGTAATTTATCGAGTTCTTGGGCGTACTTGAGCTTCACGTCTGCCCCTGCGTTCTCGGCCTTCGCAGCCAACAGGTCAATCTGGGCTTTCGACTCTTGCAGTTGCTTCTTCATCTTTTGCTTATACGCATCTTTTGTTTCCATGGTCTACGTTCCTTTACTTAGTGGTTCGGTACAAAAATGGCCTTTCACGGCCACTTGGTAAATAGCCTTACCATGATTAACATCTTATTTTTACATTCCATTCACGTTTGGAGTCGCCCTAACAACACGAGTATCAGTATGATTACCACAACTGTCCCAAGTACTCCACTGGGTGTATAACCCCACGACCGGCTATGTGGCCAGGTTGGGATTACTCCCAAAAGCATCAGTATCAAAACTATAATTAAGATTGAGCCAAGTGACATATTTGTTCTCCCGTTATAAAAGGTTAAACTACAATACATTTCAAAGCACATTGGCTTTTAGCCGGCTTATTTCACGGACATTTTGTTTTTAACCGCTTTGACACCCTCGACTGATCCCGCTACTTCCACTGCCCTGGCAGCAGCCTCTGGCGAATCTACAAAGCCGCTCAACTGCACAATGTCTTTGAATGTTTCAACGTTAATCTGAAGCACCTTAAGCATCGGGTCGTTATATATTGCCGTCTTGACCTTAGACGTAAGAACAGAAGAATCAATATACTCCCCAGTGCTTTCACGCTTTGAGTTCCCGGCACAGCCGAAACTGCCGGCAATACACCCAACCAAAACAAATCCTGCTAAAAAACGCTTAATCACATTTACCTTATCCATAATTTCTCCTTTTGGCAGCATACTAAAATACTTCGATATAATGACTGACAGTATCCACTCTCACCCCATTTACGGACATTTTGTTTTTAACCGCTCTGACACCATCTACGGATCGCGCTACTTTCACGGCACGTTCGGCAGCCTCTGGAGAACCCACAGAGCCGCTCAACACCACGACGTGCTTGCGCGTATCAACATTGATCTGGGTATCTTTAAGCATCGGGTCATTATATATCGCCGTATTGACCTTAGACGTGATAACAGAAGATTCAATATGCTCACTGGCGTTTTCACGCTTTGAGTACCCGGCACAGCCGAGATTGCCGGCAATATACCCAACCAATAAAAGGCCTGCAAAAGAACGCTTAATCACATTTGCCTTATCCATTAATTCGCCTCCTAACAACATAATAAAAAACTTCATTGAAATGATGGATGGAATGCCTTTCCTTACCACACTCCAGCGCAAAAATCTTAAAAACAATCTCAGTAACAAACGAAAATCATGTTTCCTCTCAAAAAAGCCAAGAATTTGCGCGGACCCTACGGGGCTTCAAAATATACTAACAACACCTTTTCACCTTACGCTACGGGTTAAGAATGTGTTGTCCCCAACGGGGCATTATGGGTTATTAACAAAACCGAATCAGTCTTTAGGAACACCTCCTTTTTTTCGCTTATCATTTGCGACTTCCATGTATGACCCAAACACACAACTCGACGCCTCTAAATCACAATTGAACCTGCCGAACCAGTCCGGCGGTGCTTTTTGCCCTATACATCTTGTGTGGCCGTTGTCGCAATGGCTTAAACGGTCCGTCTGGCTGCTTCTTCTTCCCGTTTTTTCCTCATTTATTTTTTCTTTTTGTATTACATAATGGAGGTTGTTGTAAATTTTTTCACATTCATTCGCCAATTCTTTTATTTCTGTTTCGCTTATTTTATCAATTTTTACGGCTTGCATGAGCAATTCCCGATACTGATCAAGAGAACTATGGACAAATTCCGGTAATAGACTATCTACCGTTTTGTCTTGAAATTTTTGAAGAGTGTCTTTTGCGAATTGAGCAATATATTGTTTATCGGTAATTGTTACGTTAACCTGCGTGCTTGCAAAGGCTGACGACAATAAACAGACCAGATAATATCCAAAGATAGCGAGTGAACCAAACGGTATGTTTTTCTTTATGCATTTATAAATCATTTTATCTTCCCCTGCGAAATTATTTAAAATGTGAAAGAGCGTCATTGTAGGACGTCTTCAAATTCTCCAACATCGCATCCATTCCGGATTTAACATCTTCCCAGGCATCCGCGCTTTTCGATTTGAGGTCACCTAATTTGGTTTGCGCCTCTTCTTGCTTCTTTCGTAATCCTTCAATTATTTCGTTATACTTGTCCTTGCTATCCGCCCCTGCCTGCGCAGCCTTTGCTTGTAAATCTTTTATCTTGTCGTTGATGTCGTTCAATACGGACTCAGCATCCTTCTGGTACTTCTCTTTTTGCTGTACCAGGTAATCTTTTGTCGCTTCAAGGGCTTCTCCCGTTTCACGTTTAACGTCCTTTGCCGTTACGGTGCCGATTACTTTTTCGGTCGTTATGCGTTTGGCGTCATCTACCGTCGTTTTGGTTTCCACTATTCCAGGCGTCTTCTTGCTACAAGCAGTTATAAAAAGCAGCGGAACAATTAGTGCTGCTACAAATTCAATCTTTTTCATACTTTTACGTTCCTTCCGGTGCAACGCACCATTAAAAATCACCCAAGCGCTTCCCACTCAATTAACCAACATGACAGCACTTTCCTATGTCTAAATAAGCCATTCATGGATATATCCGGTTTCAATCTTATCCTGCAACCGACCATCGACCGGTTGCAGGATTTAGATGATGTCATTGATATTGAGAAAACGCATGCAATCTGCCTATCGTTATTTTGTTTTTCCTTCATCTGTGAATCCGACTGTTTTTTCCATACCGTTCTTTATGTACTCAACATATACTCCACTATCAATAACCCTGTACTTAATGTGTAGTGTTTTCTCCATACCGCCCTGTGTATACTTTACTACATAAGTCACAACGCCATCATTTTTTATAACCACTATTTCCTTGACGGCGCCACCGGCGTTTTCTTTCTTAATCACAGCCTGAACCACAGACGGCGTCTGAGCAATGTCGACTTTATTTTCTTCTTCCTGGCTTGCCATCACAGAGCCAACCAACACTGTATTTACTGTACAAACACCAAACGTCAATGCACCAACAAAAGCCAGACCTACCCCATATTTCTTTAACATTTCCTTCTCCTCCTGTTACGAAGTTTAACCCGAACTCCCGAAAACATTTTCAGTAAAGTTACCGAGCTTACAATGAATTCAAAACCTTGAAAATTCCGCCCCGTTCCCAAGCTGGAGCTTGAGAACAAGACAACACGCACCGGGACACGTTCACTGTTGATTTGACCCACGCAACAGTCCCGCTAGCCCAATAATGGACGCAACAACGCCGCCTACCAACATCCATATAGCCTTGTCGGTAGGTGAGCCGGTAAAAAATCGTGAAATGTCAGAACTAAATGACTTCGTAGCGCTGACACCAATGATAATAAACAGGATACCCCCGCCAAGAATTGCAAGTGAAACCAATTTGTTCATAGAAAAATCCTCCTTTGTGTTATATATCCTAACCACCAATAATGTTCACTGAGCTTTTCGGCCGCGAATGAGCCTAAGTACGATGACCACGATGGCGATCACCAATAGAATGTGAACAAAACCATTTAACGTGACGGATGTGACCAGACCCAGTACCCACAATATGACCAAAACTGCTGCAATAATGAGAAGCATAACAATCCTCCTTTCTTTTTTTGGTTAAATCTTTACATTTCCCATCTTTAATTCTCTAGACTGATGGTCTTTTATCTTATCATTTCAGAAAAAGCGGGGAACCAGCGCCCCGCTTTTTTCTTTCACACTGAATACCCCTTTTATTAATCCGGTTTCGTAATTGCATTAGCATCCAATGTTACCGCAGTCTGCGCCAACGCCCGTCCGTTCATTACTGCGCCGGTATTCA
Organism: uncultured candidatus Brocadiaceae bacterium; assembly: GCA_964355695.1. Taxonomy (GTDB): domain Bacteria; phylum Planctomycetota; class Brocadiia; order Brocadiales; family Brocadiaceae; genus JACVXV01. The sequence continues at coordinate 3,906 of CAYHFB010000125.1, read as the reverse complement.
GAGAAATCAGCGTCTGACTCAATATGATGCCCTTGAAGTCTGCCGCCGTTCCCAGTGTAACCTTGCCGGAAACCTGCCAGAATACGTTCTTAGGCAACGCGCCGATCATGGTAACCATGGCGCTGTTGCTTACGGTAAGGTTTCCTGCTATCTGGAATATCCAGACGTCATTTGCGCCACCTGAAAGAGTAACGCCACTGGTTATTAAAACTCCGGTGCCCCATTTGTAGAGGCCTGGAACAAGTGTCATCCCACTAATATCTCCGGCGCCCAGTTCCGTAAAATCAGGTGATGTTCTTCCGGCGGCGTCGGTGAACGCGGTTTCCATGTTGCTTATGGCCGTGGTCATGTTAGCGGGAGTAGGCGGAGCATAGTCGGCTGCGTATACATTTCCGGTTACTAAAGACGATGTTGAAAAGGTATTCGTGGAATCCGCAACCAGAGCAAATCCCGTTATGAAACTTGCGGCGGCCGGACTAATTCCGATGTTTCCAACAATTGCAGTGGTTCCCGTGGTTGAAATTCCAGATTTTGCCAGAATCACAAAATTACCGGCTGTTCCAAGGTCTACCGGCTGCGGACCTTCCGCTTCCGTTGTAACTGTTGTAAAGCTCCACACTTTATTACCAGCCAGCGCATTACCTGCGAGGTCCTTGGCTGCGGTGGTAATCGTAGCAGTATACGTGGTGTTGGTCATGAGATAGCTGTCTGCCGTGAAGGCCGCAACCAGACCAACGTAGGCCACGGTTCCCGTTATATTTGATACACCGTTTGTCAAAGTAAAGGTTACGTTGGTGATCGTTAAAGGATTCATCGACTCGCTGAAGGTTGCAAAGACTATCTTGTTGAGGGCCACACCGGTGTCATTATCCGCCGGGTTTGTGGAACTCACCGTTGGCGCTGTAATGTCCGGCGCCACGCCGGTGGTAAAACTCCATACTTTGGCGCTTGCCAGCGCATTACCGGCAATGTCCTTGGCCCCGGTTGCAATCGTGGCAGTATATTCTGTTTCTTCCGTGAGACTGCTTGCCGGTGTAAATGTCGCAGTCACGCCGGAGTAGATCACGGTTCCTGATACAGGCGTTGTTCCCTGCATTAAGGTGAACGTTGCCGTAGTTATCGTCAATGGGTCCATCGGCTCACTGAAGGTTGCCGCGACCTGCTGATTGAGAACCACACCGGTATCGCCGTTCGCCGGGTCTGTTGAACTCACCGTTGGCGCGGTGGTGTCCGGAGCCGCACCGGTGGTAAAACTCCATACCTTGGCGTTTGCCAGCGCATTACCTGCAAGGTCCTTGGCCCCGACCGCAATTGTAGCTGTGTACTTGGTATGTGCCTCAAAACTACTTGCCGGTGTAAATGTCGCAGTCACGCCAGCATAGATCACGGCGCCTGAAACAGGCGATGCTCCTTGCATTAAGGTAAATGTTGCCGTAGTTATCGTCAATGGGTCCATCGGCTCACTGAAGGTTGCCGCGACCTGCCTATTGAGACCAACGCCTGCGTTGCCATTCGCCGGATCCGTGGAACTCACGGTAGGCGCAGTGGTATCGGCAGACAAACCAGTGATAAATGTCCATACTTTGGCGCTTGCCAGCGCATTACCTGCAAGGTCCTTGGCCCCAACCGTAATCGTGGCCGTATATTCGGCACTCGGAGAGAGACTGCTTTCGGGTGTAAATGTTGCGGTCACGCCGGCGTAGATCACGGAACCGGAAACAGGCGTAGTCCCTTGCATTAAGGTGAACGTTGCCGTAGTAATCGTTAAGGGGTCCATCGCCTCACTGAAGGTTGCCGCGACCTGCTGGTTGAGAACCACACCGGTGTTGCCATTCGCAGGGTCTGTTGAACTCACCGTGGGCGCGGTGGTGTCCGGGGCATTACCGGTGGTAAAGCTCCATACCTTGGCGCTTGCCAGCGCATTTCCTGCAAGGTCCTTGGCGCCGACCGCAATCGTGGCTGTATATTCGGTGTTCGCCGCGAGACTGCTTGACGGTGTAAATGTTGCAGTCACACCAACGTAGGTCACTGCCCCTGAAATAGGTGTTGTTCCTTGCATTAAGGTAAACGTTGCCGTAGTAATCGTTAATGTGTCCATCGCCTCACTAAAGGTTGCCGCGACGCGCTGGTCGAGAACTACACCAGTGTTGCCATTCGCAGGATTTGTAGAACTCACCGTGGGCGCAGTAATGTCCGGAGCAATACCGGTAGTAAAGCTCCATACCTTGTCGCTTGCCAGCGCATTACCCGCCAGGTCCTTAGCACCGGTCGCAATCGTTGCAGTGTATACGGTGCTCGCGGAGAGACTGCTTGCCGGTGTAAATGTTGCAGTCACGCCGGTGTATGTCACGGCGCCGGAAACAAGCGTTGTTCCTTGCATTACGGTAAAAGTTTCCGTAGTGATCGTCAGGGGGTCCATTGCCTCACTAAAGGTTGCCGCGACGCGCTGATTTAAAACCACACCGGTGTTGCCATTTGCAGGGTCTGTTGAACTCACCGTTGGAGCGGTGGTGTCCGGCGCAGCGCCGGTAGTAAAACTCCATACTTTGTCACTTGCCAGCGCATTACCGGAAAGGTCCTTGGCGCCACTTGCAATCGTGGCAGTATATTTGTGGTGTGCCGCGAGACTGCTTGCCGGTGTAAATGTCGCAGTCACGCCGACGTAAGTCACGGCGCCTGAAACATCTATTGGTCCTTGCCTTAAGATAAAAGTTTCCGTAGTAATCGTCAACGGGTCCATCGCCTCACTGAATGTTGCCGCGACTTGCTGGTTAAGAACCACACCGGTGTTGCCATTCGCAGGGTCTGTTGAACTCACCGTGGGCGCTGTAGTGTCCGGAGCATTGCCGGTGGTAAAGCTCCATACTTTATCGCTTGTCAACACATTCCCAGCAAGGTCACTGGACTTGGTGGTAATCGTAGCCGTGTATGCAGTGTTTGCTACGAGACCACTTTCCGGAGTAAACGTTGCAGTCACGCCCACGTAGGTCACTGCCCCTGAAACAGCCGTTGTTCCATGCATTAAGGTAAAAGTTTCCGTAGTAATCGTCAACGGATCCATCGCCTCACTAAAGCTTGCCGCAACCTGCTGGTTGAGAACCACACCGGTGATGCCATTCGCAGGATCTGTTGAACTCACTGTGGGCGCCTTGGTATCCAGACACTCACCGGTGGTAAAGCTCCATACTTTATTATCAGCCAGTTTATTCCCTGCCATATCTTTTGCTTTGGTTTTAATAGCAGCAGTATATTCAGTGTTGGGTTTGAGATTGTTTTCCGGTATGAATATCGCCGTTACGCCAACGTAGGTCACTTTGCCGGAAACACTCTTTTTCCCTTGTTTTAAGGTGAATGTGCTTGCTTTAATTGTTGAAGGGTCCATCGCCTCACTGAAGGTTGCCGTGATTAGCCGGTTTACAACCACGCCTGTGCCGTCATTCTCCGGAACGGTGAAACTCACCGTAGGCGCTGTGCCGTCCAGGCGCGAACCGGTGGAAAAACTCCATGATTTGACAACCGTCAGTTTATTGCCTGACTGCTTTTTATTCGTGGTTTCAATCGTGGCAGTATATTCGGCATTAGGTTCGAGATCTTTTGATGGTGTAAAGACCGCAGTTACGCCAACGTAGGCAACCTTGCCGTGAACACTGGCAGACCCTTGTTTTAACGTAAATGTGATTTTTTCGATTATGGAAGAATCCAGCAGAGAACTAAAGGTTGCAGAAATTTTCCGGTTAACAGTTACGTTTGTAGCGCCACTTGCAGGGTTGGTAGAACTCACCGTGGGGGTGTTCGGACGTAATTCATTCGCATTGACTGCATGTCCGGCCACAAAGACGACGAGTAGTAACGCTATAACCCACATCTTATTAAATATCTTCATACAAATTCTCTCCTTTTTCGTTA
>CAYHFB010000124.1:0-9208 GCA_964355695.1 uncultured candidatus Brocadiaceae bacterium | reverse complement strand
ACCGCAGATGTCATATCGCCTACCATTGAGTCAAAACTTCCAAGACGGCGCACTACTCAGTCTCGAGGGTAAAGTTGCCAGGGATTTAATCAAAACCCATTTTTACGCAAAGGCGCAAAGACGCTAAGGATAGACAATACAATCATAGATAAATTAAATATTCAGGAACATAATTGAACGAGTTGTCAATGGCTTACAGGATTATGTCAATTCAGGGCTTATGCCTTTCTTTGCGCTCTTTGCGGCTTTGCGTGAGACAGACCTGAGTCGTTACCAATAGATACTTTATAAAAGATGCGATCTGCGATGTTGACATGGACGAATCGGGGTGAAAAGGATGGGAGGGATGGGTGCTGCTCATTAGCCGTGAAAAATTTGTTGCCCCCGTAGGGCGAACCTTTGGGTTTGCCACATGTTTTGCCATATCGTTGGGCTTTGTATACACATACGCGTGCTTGCGCCCAATCACACGTTCCAAGGGCAAGGCTAAAGCCTCGCCCCACATCTTGCTACCCTCCGGTTCAGGCTTGTAGCCTGAACCGGAGGATTATGCTTACCATAACAACATGCAGACTTGCTTGTTTTTTCCCTCGTGCCTGCTTAACCGTAAAGGTCTTTCCTGCAATGGTCATGGTGTCTGTGCGTGCGCTGCCGGTATTAGCCGATACCGAAGGCAACCGTCCCGTTCCCCGTGCCGCTGCTGCCTGATGTGGCGGTTATCCATGCTGCGTTGCTTACTGCCGTCCAAAGGTCTGTAAATAACTATTTGACATTAGCAAGTGGTCTTTTGGCGCGATTGTATTAAGTTAATTCATTTCAACGAATCCTATACCGTTATGGATTCTTGTAATAGGTATTGTCTTTTCAATCTCAACTTTTTTAGTAGCCTTCTTTTTAGATAAGGGAGGTCAATAATGACAGATTTGGGAGTTTTTTTCATAATAGCCACAATAGCCGTAATACTTTTCGGTGTATGGTTTGTTGTTGGCGAAACCAGAAAACATCCTAAGCATCACTGAAACAAATATGAAAGAGTTGCGAGGACACCTCTGGACTATAAATGGTTCCGCTGAAAAAGTGCCATTTTGCGAAAAAGTGCTTTTTTAAGCTTCAAATGTATCGTTAACCGGCATAAACGGAACATTCCAAAAGACCAAAGTCCTACCATAGGCAAGGGTTGTCTGACATTTTGCGACACTTTCAAAAGTTCAAATTGTGCCCGCACGCAGTATAACCCCTCATTCATTTCAGTCCGTCATGCATTCCCGACCGACATTTTTATGCATTACCGGCACCATTACTAAATTTTTTTGTTGCAAAGATTCATGAAGCTTTGCTATATTAAAACACTATATGTTTTGAACAAAGAGGATAGTATATTGTTGTATCAGTGTTGATTGCAACATTGAATGGGTTATTTTATGAGTAAGGAATTATTATTATGGTGATGGCTAAAGAGGTAAAAGAGAGGCTGATTCATGACCTTAGAATTCATGAAAGCGATACCGGGTCCCCAGAGGTACAGATCGCGTTATTGACAGAGAGAATCAATCATTTAAGCGGCCATCTGAAAGGGCATAAAAAAGACCACACGTCGCGCAGAGGACTGCTTAAGATGGTCGGTCACAGGTCGGCATTGCTTAAATATTTGTCAAGCAACGATGTAATGAGGTATAAAACGCTTATAGCCAAACTTGGTATACGAAAGTAAACTAGTAACGGGGAGGCGTTTTATAGAAAAACCTAGTATGTATAAAAATTTAATAGATTCATTCTTTTTGCTGGTCAAAGGCAAAATGTTGATATGATGAATAAGGCGGGAGGGGGAGAGAATGGTGTATTGTAAAGTTGAAAAGCTGATCGGCAAAAGAGTGCTAAGCATAGAAGTCGGTAAGATAGCGAAACAGGCGGATGGCTCCGCGTTGGTGCAATATGGGGATACGGTAGTTTTGGCGGCGGCCGTATCTTCGCTTGAGGAGAAGGCAGACGCGGACTTTTTCCCTCTTACGATCGATTACCGTGAGAAGATGTACGCTACCGGTAAATTCCCAGGGGGCTTTTTCAAGCGAGAAGGAAGGCCTACCTCAAAAGAAATATTAACCATGCGGTTAATAGACCGTCCTATCAGACCCCTCTTTCCGGAAACGTATCTTCGCGAAGTACAGGTTATGTCTATGGTGCTTTCTGCAGATAAGGAGAACGATCCGGACATCCTTGCTATGATTGCCGCATCTGCTGCCTTAACGGTTTCAAGTATACCATTCCACGGGCCTACAGGCTCGGTAAGGGTCGGCCAGATAGACGGCTCCTTTGTAATCAATCCAACCCACGAAGAACTTGCCAAAAGCACGATAGACCTTGTCATTTCAGGAACCGAAGAGGCCATTACCATGGTCGAATCTTCGAGCAAAGAAATCCCTGAAGAGAGAATGGTGGATGCTATAATGTTTGGACACGCCTTCATCAAAGAGATTGTCCAGCTTCAGAAAGAGCTTCTGGTAAAATGCAGGAAAGAAAAACAACCGATCCCTCCTTTGAAGGTCGATATGAAGCTCCTGGAGACAATTAAGAACAAATACCAGGCAGAAATAGGCGCAAAGAACTTCACACCGGGAAAAGAGGAGCGCAGCAACGCCTTGCGCGAAGTGGTAAAGCGGATTATCGCCGAATATTGTACTGACACGGAAGGTGCTCCTACCAAGAGGGCCATAAAGGATATCTTTGAAAGGATTGAGACCACCGTTGTTCGTGGACAAATTATAAACGAGGGGAAAAGGCCCGACGGGCGTGGACTCACCGGAATCAGGCCGATTACCTGCGAGGTGGGATTACTGCCAAGAACGCACGGGTCTGCACTATTCACCAGGGGTGAAACCCAGGCGCTTGTAGTAACCACGCTTGGCACCACCTCGGATGAACAGAAAATAGATACCCTTGAAGATGAATATTCCAAGAAATTTATGCTGGATTATAACTTCCCCCCATTTTGCGTAGGTGAGGTAAAGCCCTTGCGCGGGCCGGGCAGACGGGAAATCGGGCATGGCGCGCTGGCCGAGAGGTCACTTGAGGCTGTGTTACCCGCGCCAGGCAAATTTCCTTATACCATAAGGATCGTGTCAGATGTCATGGAGTCGAATGGCTCCTCCTCAATGGCCTCGGTCTGCGGCGGAACACTGTCCATGATGGATGCAGGCGTTCCTATAACCGAGCCGGTTGCCGGCATTGCCATGGGTTTGGTCAAAGAAGGTGACCATGTTTGCATCTTGTCTGACATCCTGGGAACCGAAGACCACCTCGGCGATATGGATTTTAAGGTCGCAGGGACAAAAAATGGTGTTACGGCATTGCAAATGGACATCAAAATCAGCGGCATAACGGAGAAAATTATGCGCGATGCCCTCAAGCAAGCAAAGGAAGGACGGTTGTTAATACTCGCCGAACTTGCAAGGGTAATTGAAAAGCCGAGAGAGCAGATATCCATATATGCACCGAAACTGGTTCAGATTAAAATTAATCCCGAAAAAATAGGCATGGTTATTGGGCCGGGCGGGAAAAATATCAAGAAGATACAGGAAGAAACGGGCGCAAAGATAGAGATTGAAGACGACGGCACGGTATTTATCTCATCGGCGCTTGCGACCTCCGTAGACAGGGCAAAGATATGGATCGAACGTATGACGGAAGAGGTGCAGGTTGGAAAGATATACACGGGAAAAGTGCTTTCCATAAAGGAATACGGGGCATTCGTTGAAATCTTCCCGGGACACGACGGGTTGGTGCATATCTCTGAGATATCGGACAACCGCGTAGAAAAGGTTGAAGACGTGGTGCAGGTGGGTGAGGAGATTATGATAAAGGTAATCGGAATCGATGATCAAAAAAGAGTCAAACTAAGCAGAAAAGCTGCCCTCAAAGATATGGTGAAGACATAATTCAACGGACTGGAAATCCAAATCAATCTTGTAGCGCGGAGGTTCATCCCCCGCTGGGCGTGAATCTTATTGCCATTGCCGACCATGTAGGTCGGCGCTACACCGTGGCGCAAGCAACATTCTGAGCCTGATGTTAAAACTAAAAGACACAAAGGATACGAAGTGTGTCGGGGAACGAAAGATAGCGGGGGGCGCCGTTGCGGCCTTCCGTTTATCCCCAGTTCCCATCTTTGTAATCCCGGCGTTTTCCGCGTTGGGGGTAACCGTTACTATCTTTTGCCGTTGTAGGGACACGGTTCCCGTGTCCTTTGATCTTATTGGGAGGATTGAAAAGGCATAACGGGTAAAGAACCGGTGGTTGTTTATGTCTGAACAGGTTTGTGTTGTAATTTTCAAATAGGAGTGCAAGGTATATGGCAGCAGGCAAGGTAAAGTGGTTTGACGCGAAAAAAGGGTTTGGTTTTATCGAGCAAAACGGCGGCGCAGACGTGTTCGTTCACTATTCAAGCATTGCAGGTGACGGATTCAAGGTGTTGGAAGACGGGGAAGCGGTAGAGTTCGACGTCGTAGAAGGGGCAAGGGGCTTGCAGGCTCAAAAAGTGACGCGCGTCACTTCCTAAAACACTATATAATCAACATCATTGAGCCAGGAAGACGGCGCATGTGACTCGCTTCCTGGCTCTTTTTTTTGGTTGGATAAACGTGATCTCGTATTTTATCGGTGCGGTAATTGCCGTTGTTATCTTTATCCCCGCCATCTTATTTTATGTGCGAAGCGCCGTTGAAAAGACCCGGAAGCTGGAAAAACGGGCCATGAATTCCGAGAGATTGGCCTTTGTCGGCACGCTGGCTGGCGGGTTAGCTCATGAAATCAAAAACCCATTAAGCACCCTCAGCATCAACCTTCAGCTCCTCAAGGAAGATATTGATGAAATGTCGGGGGAAAACAGCGAAAGGTCACGGATAAAGGTACAGGTCTTACAAAAAGAAATCCTGCGGCTGGAGGAAATATTAAACGATTTTCTGCGGTTTGCAAAAGGGCAAAAACTGGAGCTTCAATACCTCGACATCAACGAGGTAATCGACGAGCTGATTGATTTTGTTAGCCCGGAAATAAAACAAAAAAACATTGTGGTGCTGAAAAGCTACGATTCAGACATTCCCCGTTGCCGCATTGATGGTAATTTAATAAAGCAGGCGCTCTTAAACCTCATTATTAACGCGGAACAGGCCATGGAAAACGGCGGCGAGCTGATGATCCGCACGCGCAGCAGCAAGGAATTGGTGCACATAGACGTAGCGGACACGGGGACCGGCATCCGTAAAGACGATGTTGATAAAATATTCCAGGTGTATTTTTCCACGAAAACGGCGGGGATGGGGCTGGGCCTGCCAACAACAAAACGCATTATCGAAGAACACAAGGGGATAATTTCGGTGCAGAGCGAAGAAGGAAAAGGCACCAATTTTTCCATAGCGCTGCCCATACATTTAACGGTTGATTGAGCCATGATAGATCATACGGTTATTCTCGTTATTGACGATAAGGAAGACCACGCCAACGCTACTGCGGAGGCATTGCAGAAGGTTGGCTATACATGCCTGGTGGCCACCAGCGGTAAAGAGGGGTTGAAAATCATCGAATCGGGCGAGGTCTCGATTGTTATTACCGACCTGATGATGCACGACGTCGATGGACTTCAAATACTCAGAACCGTAAAAGGGCGGCTACCGGAGGCCGACGTCATCCTGATTACCGGCTACGGCACCATCGAAACGGCCGTAGACGCCATGCAAAAAGGGGCGGCTACCTACCTCTTAAAGCCCTTCAACATCAATCACCTGCGCGCTGAGGTGGCAAAGCTCGTTGAAAAGCAGGGGCTTGTCAGAAGCAACCGGGAGCTTCACAAGCAGCTTGACGAGAAGTTCGGCCTCTCCGGCATTATCGGCAACAGCCCTAAGATGCAAAAGGTGCTCAACGTCGTCAAGCAAATCTCTGGCACCACTGCAACCATACTCATCACCGGTGAAAGCGGCACCGGCAAAGAACTTATTGCCAAGATCATCCACAACAACAGCCCGAGGAAAAACAACACCCTCGTTATTCTGAACTCTGCCGCAATACCGGAAAACCTCCTTGAAAGCGAACTCTTCGGACACGAAAAAGGCGCCTTTACCGGCGCGCTGTACCAACGCAAGGGAAAGTTCGAACATGCGCACCACGGCACCTTGTTTTTGGACGAGGTCGGTGACATGCCCCTTTCCACCCAGGTCAAGTTGCTACGGGTGATTGAAGACGGGGTAATTACCCGCATCGGCAGCAATGACCCCGTTGAGGTGGACGTCCGCCTGATCGCCGCCACCAATCAGGACCTTGAAAAACTTATTAAAGAAGGGAAATTCCGGGAAGACCTCTATTTCAGGCTAAACGTCGTTTCCATAAAACTGCCCCTCCTGCGGGAGCGGTGCGAGGACATACCACTGCTTATCGACACCTTTCTTCATGAATTTTCACAAGCACACAACAAAAACATCCTGCAACTATCCCCCGATGCGCGAAAGATTTTATACCAATATGCCTGGCCGGGTAACGTGCGTGAATTGAGGAATTGCATAGAGAGCATGGTCGTCGTTAGCGCAAAGACCGTCCCGGACATAGAAGAAATCCCCGAACACATATATCAGCGCACCGACAAGACGCAGGCAACCCCCGGATTAATCGCGGGAATGACCATCGACGACGTTGAGAAAGAACTTATCAAAATCACCCTAACCACCGTGAATGGAAACAGAGAAGAAGCCGCCAAAATGCTTGGAATTGGTGAACGTACCCTATACCGAAAACTTGACCTCTACGGACTAAAATGACCATGCTTGAAATCAGAATCTGCTCCAGTTGCAAAAGAAGCCTGTCGAGAAACGACATTGAGATGGGCCACGCCATTTTCCAAGAGGACGGGCGGCTATTCTGCAAAGAGTGCATCGCCTCGAAGGTGCGGGAGGAAAAGGGCTACGACGAAAACGAGTACGTGGCAGAATCGCTGTTGAACGAGGTTAAGAACATCAACCGCACCCTGAACTACCGCGGCGCCTCCTGGCTCCCCATCCTGGCCTCCGTCATCCAATCCTTTGTCTTCGGCACACTCATTCTTGCCTACATCAGCCGCAACAGCAACGCCAACTCATATCTCTTGCTGGCACTGGTATTCCAGGTGATGGCGTTGACTTTCTTTGTGATAAAGAAGTAGCGGTGAATTGCCCGCCGGCAGGATAGTAGTAATTGGAATACCTAATTACCAAGTAAGAATTTCCTTATGAAAAACGATGAATTTTTTAGTGAAGACGTCTTATCCGGCAAGCTGTACAACGGCGCCGTGGTAAAGAAATTGCTGGCGTACGTTCTGCGCTACAAGGCGACCGGGATGCTCTCCGTCTTTCTGGTAATGATTACCACCGCCCTCTTTCTGCTCTGCCCCTATCTCTTCGGATATGCCATTGATCATGGCATTGCCAGGGGAGACAAGCCGCTGGTGTATAAAATTGCGCTTATCCTGCTCGGTATAGAGGGTTTGCGGTTGCTACTGGTCGTGGTGCAAAGTTACTTTATTCAGATGATTGGGCAGAAGGTAATGCTTGATATGCGTATGGACCTCTTCGGCCACGTGCAGTCGCTCCCGGTTTCCTTCTTCGATAAAAGCCCCGTAGGCCGGATTGTCACACGCCTGACAAACGACATTGCCGCCATCGGCGAACTCTTCTCGGCGGGTGTTATCGTTGTTATCGGGGACGTCTGCATCATCATCGGCATCTTTATCGCCATGTTTATGCTCAACGTGAAACTTGCCTTGATAACCCTGGCAACCTTTCCCCTTATGGTGATAATTGCCCTCTGGTTTGGCGGCCGCATGAAGAATTCATTTCGTGAAATACGGCGTAAGCTGGCGCGTATTAACTCATACCTCAATGAAAACATTACGGGGATGAAGGTCATACAACTCTTTAATCGTGAAAAAAAGAATTATGAGAATTTTAATGCGATTAACAATGACTATTTAAAGGAGCAGGTCAAATATATCCGCTATTTCGCCTTATTCCAGCCGTCGATTGCCATGGTGAGCGCGCTGGCGGTGAGCCTTGTGCTGTGGTATGGGGCGGGGAATTACGTGCAAGGCTTTCTTACCCTGGGCGTTCTGGTGACGTTTTTGGCGTATATCCACGACCTCTTCGAGCCGATCAGGGACATTGTGGAAAAATATAACATTATCCAGGGCGCAATGGCTTCAGCCGAACGGGTCTTCTCCCTCCTTGACGAACAGCCGGAAGCCGGACTTCCAGGCTCCCAATCATTCCGGGAAATTGCTAAAGAAGAGGTTGCCGGCGCCATACGATTTGAAAACGTTTGGTTTTCATATACCGGCAATGAGTACGTGCTGAAAGACCTGTCGTTCCGGATTGAACCGGGGCAATCTGTCGCGCTCGTAGGCGTAACGGGCAGCGGGAAAACTTCCATTGCGAGCATATTGACCCGGCTCTATGAAATCCAAAAAGGTGCAATAGGGCTGGATGGGATCGATATACGCAACATTGAGAAGACGGCGTTGCGGCACATTATCGGATTGGTAAGCCAGGACGTTTTTTTGTTTTCCGGCAATCTACGGGACAACATCACCCTGTTCAATCCCATAGCAGACGCGAAAGTCATCGAAACCGTTGAATCTCTGGGCCTCATGCCATTTATAAACCGTATGCAGGATGGCCTGAATACCAGGATATCCGAGCGGGGCGCAAATCTTTCCGTTGGGGAGCGCCAGTTTATTTCTCTTACCAGAATCATTCTTTATAACCCGTGCATCATCATCCTCGATGAAGCAACCTCCAGCATGGACCCTATTTCTGAGGTGTTAATACAGAATGCCCTTCAAACGGTAACGCAGGGGAGAACCTCTCTTTTTATTGCCCATCGACTCTCTACAATCCTCCACTGCGACAAAATCATCGTCCTCAGCAAGGGTGAGAAAATAGAAGAGGGAAACCACGAAACGTTGCTGAAAACGGGCGGGCTTTACAGCCAATTGTATAAGATATACATAAAAGATGAACTGACGATGAGGGTGTAAGGAAATATTTTATCCGGTGTTTGTTTTTACAAAATAGTCGGGTCTTGAAAAGAATTACCGGAAGCACAGATTTCACCGATTACACAGATTACACCGATTACACCGATTACACAGATTTCACAGATTAAAAGCGTAGAAGTCCTGTATTAAAATATGGTT
>CAYHFB010000123.1:0-9220 GCA_964355695.1 uncultured candidatus Brocadiaceae bacterium | reverse complement strand
GGGTAACGCGGTAATCAGTAACCGCGTTGCCAACCAATCCTAACGCAACGCACCAGCGGAGCTTCGCCATTGCCTGGCCCGCTGAGCGTTGCGTTTAGGAGTTGCGGCGGGGGGGGGCCAGCCCTTTGCCTTGCTTTAAGCCCTGGTCAAATGACGGTATTTGATACGATGGGGCTGATCGACCGACGTGCCGAGCCGTTTTTTCCTGTCCGTCTCGTAGTCCGTGTAATTCCCCTCAAACCAGAAGACCTTGCTGTCGCCCTCGAATGCGAGGATGTGCGTGGCAATGCGGTCGAGAAACCACCGGTCGTGGCTGATCACCAGCGCGCAACCGGGGAAGTTTTCCAGCGCCTCTTCCAATGCCCGCATGGTGTTCACGTCGAGGTCGTTGGTCGGCTCGTCAAGCAGCAGCACGTTTGCCTCTTCTTTCAGCATACAGGCAAGGTGTACCCGGTTCCGCTCACCGCCGGAAATGGCTGTTACCGGCTTTTGCTGGTCTGTTCCTGAGAAATTGAAGCGCGCCACGTACGCGCGTGAATTTACCTCACGGTTGCCGAGTTTTATCATATCGCGTCCGCCGGAAATGATCTCCCATATTGTCTTTTTGGGATCAAGGGTTTCGCGGCTCTGGTCAACATAAGCAAGCTTAACCGATTCTCCCACACGAACGGTACCGCTGTCCGGTTTTTCCTGGCCGTTGATCATGCGGAACAGCGTGGTTTTCCCGGCACCGTTCGGGCCGATGATCCCAACGATACCTCCGCGCGGCAGTGAGAACGTCATCCCCTCCACCAAAATACGGTCGCCATAAGCCTTGAAGACGTTATCTGCCTCTATGACCAGATTACCCAACCGCGGACCGGCCGGGATGTAGATTTCCAGGTCTTTTATCCGGTTTTCGGTCTGCTGATCAACAAGCGCCTCGAATGACTTGATGCGTGCCTTTGACTTTGCATGTCTGCCCTTGGGCGACATCCGGATCCATTCCAACTCGTGCTGCAGGGTCTTTTGCCGTTCCGATTCATGCTTTTCCTCCAGCTTCAGCCGCTCTTGCTTTTGTTCGAGCCATGACGAATAATTTCCCTTCCAGGGAATGCCGTATCCCCAGTCCAGTTCCAGTATCCAGCCGGCTACGTTGTCGAGGAAATACCGGTCGTGGGTTACGGCGATGACGGTTCCCTCATAATTTTTCAGGTGGAGTTCCAGCCAGGCAACCGTTTCGGCGTCAAGGTGGTTTGTCGGTTCGTCCAGCAATAAAATATCCGGCTTTTTCAGCAGCAGGCGGCAGAGCGCCACGCGCCGCCGTTCACCGCCGGATAATATCTTCACCGGCGTGCTTCCTTCCGGGCAGCGCAGGGCGTCCAGCGCCATTTCCAGCCGGGCGTCCAGGTCCCACGCGCCAAGCGCATCGATCTTTCCCTGTACTTCTCCCTGCCGTTCTATCAGCTTGTCCATCTCGTCAGCCGACATTGGTTCCGCAAATTTATCATTGATACGGTTGTATTCGTTGTGGATGTCCACGAGTTCCTGAATGCCCTGTTCTACAATCTCACGCACTGTTTTCGTTTCATCCAGCACGGGTTCCTGTTCGAGGAATCCGACCGTGTATCCGGCGACGAGGGTTGCCTGCCCGTTGAAATCCTGATCAATCCCGGCAAGGATGCGCAGCAGGGAGCTCTTTCCCGACCCATTCAGCCCCAGCACGCCGATCTTGGCGCCGTAAAAATAGGAAAGCGAAATATCCTTCAATATCGGCTTCTTCTCATAGCTTTTGCTTACTTTGTGCATGGAGTAGATAATTTTATTTGTTTGAATGGCCATAAAAACGTCCCCTGAAAAAAAGTTATCCTAATATCGTGTCATGGTGAGGTAAACCCTCAGACTGATAAAAAATCGTTAAGTTATGTCGCCTGCGGCGACGGCTTTTGTCGCGCCGGCCTTCATGGCCGGCAATGGCAACGGGAATGCACGCCCAGCAGGGGATGAACCCCCATAAGCGCTAAGTTAAAATTACGGATTAATTTAACCGTATGATGAATAACGAATATCGAACAAGGAATTTCGAATTATGAAGTTTTCTTATCCTTCGGCATTCATTATTCCTTGTTCGATATTCGATATTAGACTCCGTGTAAAAAATATCAAAACAACTTAGCGCTTATGGGGTGAGGCCCCTGGTAAATGCAGTAATATAACAAGCCCCGAAGGGGCGACAGAAAAGGCTGCTTAGCATGGCTCGAACACTTGCCTTTTCTGGAATTTACCCTTGTTTTGTTCCTGGAAACTAAAGGAAGCAGGAGCTTACGGCTCAGGCCGAGAGTATGTACTGCCTCCCCTTTGGGGCTTGTATTATTTTACTATTTTTAGCCGGGGGCTTTGACCCACGCCATATTCTGTCGGCCTTTCAGGCCTAACTTTGAATTTCCTATAAACTATATCTCGTATCAAATATATGCTATATGCAATTTAAAAGTCAACATGAAAACGCAAAAACCAGGCCTTCTGTCATAATGACAGACGATGTTCGGGGCGGGTTTTTTATCCTGTCACAATGACATATCGGGTGGCTATCCGCACCACGTCGTCTCGTCTATAAGTAATTGTAATGCCTTGCATTAATACTTGTTATGTTGTTTTTTGTTGTCGCCTCCGTTTTGCGGCATTACTTTTGCTCATTCTAACGAACTGTGTATATTTTGTTACTTATTTTAGCTTTCAGTAAAAGATTTTAGTATGTTGAAAGGAGGTATTCAATGGCGAAGCAACTAGCCTTCAATGTAGAGGCAAGGGCCGCTATTGCTCGAGGCGTTTCAAAACTTGCCAGGGCTGTCAAAGTCACCTTGGGACCCAGAGGGAGAAATGCCGTACTGGATAAGGGGTACGGAAGTCCTACGGTAACCAAGGATGGTGTATCGGTTGCAGAGGAAATCGAATTAATCGATCCCTATGAAA
This sequence comes from uncultured candidatus Brocadiaceae bacterium, assembly GCA_964355695.1. Classification (GTDB taxonomy): domain Bacteria; phylum Planctomycetota; class Brocadiia; order Brocadiales; family Brocadiaceae; genus JACVXV01. The sequence continues at coordinate 6,268 of CAYHFB010000123.1, read as the reverse complement.
ATACCGGGGCAAGGTTGGTGCGCGAGGCTGCATCCAAGACCAGCGATATTGCAGGAGACGGCACAACCACGGCCACCGTTCTTACCGAGGCGATATTCCTTGAAGGGCTGAAGCACGTGACGTCGGGCGCTGATCCTATGGCGCTCAACAGGGGCATGCGCAAGGCACAGGAAAAGGTTGTAGAGAAGTTGAAGGAGATGAGCAAGAAGATCAAGAACCAGGCCGAGATTGCCAGCGTCGGTGCGATTGCGGCAAACAATGACGCCACCATCGGAAAGATGATTGCCGATGCAATGGAAAAGGTCGGCAAGGACGGCGTTATTACCGTTGAAGAAGGAAAAGGCCTGGATACCAGCGTTGAGGTGGTTGAAGGTATGCAGTTTGACCGCGGTTATTTATCGCCACACTTTGTCACCAATGCCGATACGATGGAAGTGGAGTTTAAAGATCCTTACATCTTGATTTTTGAGGATAAAATATCATCCATCAAGGGACTGGTTCCCATTCTGGAAAAGATCGCAAAGACGGGAAAATCGCTCCTGATAATCGCAGAAGACGTCGATGGCGAGGCTTTGGCCACGCTCGTTGTCAACAAACTGAGGGGAACCATCAGTTGCGCGGCAGTTAAGGCACCCGGGTATGGCGACCGCAGAAAGGCAATGCTTGACGATATCGCGGTTCTTACCGCAGGCAAGGCCGTATTCAAGGACCTGGGCATTCAGTTGGAAAATGTTGAACTCCAGGAACTGGGACGCGCGAAGAAGGTTACCATAGATGCTGATAATACGACAATCGTTCAGGGCGCAGGCGGCTCTGAGGCCATTAGCGGGCGTATCAAGCAGATCCGCAACGAGATGGAGATTACCACTTCAGACTATGATAAGGAAAAGCTACAGGAACGGCTCGCAAAGCTTGCCGGAGGCGTTGCTCAGATATTTGTCGGGGCGGCTACGGAGAGCGAGATGAAGGAAAAGAAGGCGCGTGTTGAAGACGCGTTGCACGCCACAAGGGCAGCGATAGAAGAAGGTATTTTGCCCGGCGGCGGTGTTGCTCTGCTGAGGGCTGCAGAATCGCTGAACGACCTTAAATTAAGTGGTGACGAGGCGATGGGGGCAGAGATTGTCAGGAACGCCCTGTCCGCGCCATCTAAGCAAATATTTAAGAACGCAGGGCTTGAAGGCTCCGTGGTTGTTCGGAAGATACTGGAATCCAAGGACAAGGCTTTCGGCTATGACGCTGAAAAGGAAGTCTACTGCAACCTGATTGAGGCTGGCGTTATCGACCCAACGAAGGTGGCAAGGAGCGCACTGCAGAATGCGATTAGTATTGCAGGGGTTCTCTTGACAACGGAATGCATCATTACCGATATTCCAAAGAAAGATGATGACTCAATGCCCGGCGGAGGTGGTGGAATGGGCGGCATGGGTGGAATGGGCGGTATGGGTGGCATGGGCGGAATGGGTGGTATGGGCGGCATGGGTGGCATGGGCATGTAGTCCCTTGAGGTTTGGCGACTGAGGTTGGACTGGTGGAATGGGCTTCAAACGCTCATTACGCCTGATGGTTGCCGGACTTTCGTGATAAACCCCTTCCTTCGTGAAGGATGATTGTATTTGATTAAAATTCAAAACGTATTTCATTAATTAACATTTTGTAATTTGTTTATATGGAGGTAAATAAAGCTATATGGCAAACTTGAGACCATTAGACGATAGGGTTGTTATTGAACCTATGGTGGCTGAAGAAAAGACACAGGGCGGTATACTCCTCCCTGACACCGCAAAGGAAAAGCCCATGAAGGGTAAGATTATTGCCGTTGGTGAAGGGAAGCTGTTGGAAAGCGGCAAGAGGGCTGAGCTGTTGGTAAAGAAGGGCGACAAGGTCCTTTACGGAAAGTACGCGGGAACCGAGGTTACGGTCGATGGAAAAGAGCTCCTGGTGATGAGAGAGAGCGATATTTTGGCCAAGATTGAGTAGAAAAATCAGACATGAGGTTTTGATTAACATTATTTTGGAGGTTGTACCATGGCGGCAAAGCAACTAGTTTACGATGAAGATGCCAGAAAGTTGCTCCAAAAAGGGATTAAGCAGCTCGCTGATACTGTCCGTGTAACGATGGGCCCTACGGGAAGAAACGTAATTCTTGAAAAGGGCTTCGGCTCTCCTTCGGTTACCAAAGACGGCGTCACCGTAGCAAAAGAAGTTGAACTGAAAAATCCCTTTGAAAATATGGGGGCAAAGATGGTTTGTGAGGTAGCGTCAAAGACCAGCGACGTCGCCGGCGACGGCACTACTACGGCCACGATTTTTGCAGAGGCAATCTTTAATGAAGGTTTGAAAAACGTAACGGCTGGCGCAAATCCGATGGCGGTTAAAAGAGGGATTGACAGGGCCGTGGAAATCGTTGTTGCGGAGATTAAGAAACTAAGCAAACCCGTAAAGGGCCGGGCAGAAATTGCCCAGGTTGGCACTATCTCAGCCAACAACGACTCCTCTATCGGCAATTTGTTGGCCGACGCGATGGAGAAGGTTGGTAAGGATGGAGTAATTACGGTAGAAGAGGCAAAGGGTATCGATACGACCTTAACGGTTGTAGAGGGTATGCAGTTTGACAAGGGATACCTCTCCCCGTATTTCATCACCGATGCGCAGAATATGCAGGTGAACCTGGAAGACGCGTACATCCTGATCCACGAAAAGAAGATATCGAGCATGAAGGAACTCCTTCCGCTGCTGGAAAAAATCGCAGCGAGCGGGAAGCCTTTCCTGATCCTCTCGGAAGACGTGGATGGAGAGGCGTTGGCAACGCTGGTTGTTAATAAACTTCGCGGCGTGCTGAGTTGTGTGGCAGTAAAGGCCCCCGGCTTCGGCGACCGTAGAAAGGCGATGTTGGAAGACATTGCCGTATTGACAAGGGGACGCGCTATCACCGAAGACCTGGGCTTGAAGCTGGAAAACATCGGCATCGAAGACCTCGGACGCGCAAAGCAAATCCTCATCGATAAGGATAACACAACGATCATTCAGGGCGCCGGGAAGAAGGTTGATATCCAGGCAAGGATTGCCCAGCTCAAGAATCAAATCGAGCAGACAACCTCCAGCTACGACAAGGAAAAACTCAGCGAGCGGCTTGCGAAATTGGCGGGCGGCGTAGCAGTTATCCGCGTTGGCGCGGCTACCGAGGCGGAGATGAACGAGAAGAAGGCGCGCGTTGAGGACGCATTGCACGCGACCCGCGCAGCCGTGGAAGAGGGTATCGTTCCCGGCGGTGGCGTTGTATTTATCAGATCGATAAAGGCGCTTGAAGAACCACGTAAAAAGGCAAAAGGCGATGAAAAGGTTGGCGTGGACATCATTGCCAAGATACTTGAGGCTCCTTTACGCCAGATTGCCTCAAACACGGGCGCTGACGGCTCCGTTATCGTTGAAGAAGTGAAAGAGTTGGCAACCAATATGGGTTACGACGCCAATTCCGGTAACTACGTAGACATGATTGCGGCGGGGATTATAGATCCGGCAAAGGTATCACGGGTTGCCTTGCAGAACGCGGCAAGCGTTGCAGGACTCCTGTTGACCACGGAAACGATGATCACTGAGTACAAGAGAGATGATGATGAACGGGAAATAGAAGGCAGCATCCACTAAGTTAGGATATGCTTTCCAATTCAAGGGTTACAAAAAATAAAAAGGCTGCGATGAGTGGCCTTTTTATTTTTGTACGCCCGGCGCGGAAAATGACGCTATTAATACGCTGCTTGCCGCACTAAATCAAGTGCGCCGTAAAACGCCCTTGATTTAGTGCGGTTTTGTATACTATACTATGAACTGCTATTTGGCTGCGAAGATGGAAATCTTTTTGAATGACTGGAAAACAATTGCTGATATTATTCAATCGGCGGTTACCGCAATTGCAATATTTGCAGGTGGTGTATGGACCTATTTCCTTTTTGTTCGGAACAGATTGGATTATCCAAAGGTGATAATCAATATAGAGCCTCGTGAGGTACATCTCCCCAAGAAAAAAAGACTCCTGCACGTGAAGGTAAATATTAAGAATGTTGGTAAAGTAATAATAAAGTCAACCAATGCAGAATTGCGCCTTAGATATGTTGTTCCGTTGGCTCCAGATATTGAGGAAGTCGTTAACAACGGGTATGATCCGGTATTAGAGGGGAATACAGAGGTCCAATGGCCCATGGTTGTTGGAAGAGAATGGGTTTGGAAAGAAGCGGCATTTGAAATAGAACCTGATGAAAGTGGCGCACTGCACGCAGACTATATTATCAATGATAACATTTCTGTCGTAGCGTTTTACTGCTTTATAGAAAACGCAAAGAAGAGGCAGTTGGGTTGGTCTTCTACACTCATTTACGAGCTTAAAAAAAAGGAGGAATAGTTATGGCTACAAATACTATCAAACAAAACATAACCTGTCGTCAAGAAAAACGGCAAGCCCCACAGAAACCGATGCAACAACGACCGCCAAGAAATATAGGTATGGAAAACAACGAAAACTCTGGGGATGCAAGCCCAAATCCAAGCCCTAAGAAGTAATGTGCTGGCAAGTCACTCCAACAGACCGAAAACCGGTTTATTATTTACCAACTCTATTTTTAAAGACTACATACTCCATGGAACAAGATTATTACCAAGTGCTGGGTGTTACCAAAGGCGCAAGCAGTGATGAAATAAAAAAGGCTTATCGCAAGATGGCCATGCAGTTCCATCCAGACAGAAACCCCGGAAACAAAGAGGCAGAACAGACGTTTAAAAAGGCCGCCGAGGCTTACAGCGTACTGAGCGACGCCGACAAAAAGAAGCGCTACGACCAGTATGGATTAGAAGGTCTGAAGGGCACGGACGCCCGCGGCTATGGCTCGTATGAAGACATCTTCGACGCCTTTGGCGATATCTTCGGCGGCGGTAGTATCTTTGAAGACTTCTTTGGCGGCGGCGGACGGGGAAAGACGGCCAGACGTGGCGCAAGCTTAAAGTGCGATATCGAGCTCGAATTTAAGGAAGTCGCAACGGGCGTAGAAAAGAAGATTGAACTGACAAAGCGGGAGACATGCGAGGTATGCCGCGGCACCGGAGCGAAGGAAGGCACTTCGCCGGTAACCTGTCCTTACTGCCGGGGCAAGGGGCAAGTGCAGCAATCTCAAGGGTTTTTCTCCTTACGCACCACCTGCCCGAAATGCCACGGCAACGGTAAGGTCATTGAGTCGCCGTGCGCAAAATGCGGGGGGGGCGGGCGCTATCCGAAGAGATCGACCATCTCTGTACAAATACCGGCAGGCGTGGAAGACGGAATGCGTCTGCGGCTAACCGGGCAAGGCGAATCGGGCGAAAGCGGGGCGCCGCCGGGCGACCTGTACTGTGACGTCCACATCAAACCACATCCGATATTTAAGCGGCAGGGAGATGACGTCCTTTGTGAGGTGCCTATTACCCTGGCGCAGGCAGCGCTTGGTTGTACGGTGGACGTGCCGACGCTGCTCGGCAGCGTCGTCCAGGTAAAGATACCCAAAGGGACGCAAAACGGCGAGATAGTTCCGCTCCGTGGGGAAGGCTTCGCCAGCCTGCAGGGTCATAGCAAAGGCAGCCTCCTGGTGCAGGTGGTTGTTGAGGTGCCGACGAAGATGACCTCCCGGCAGGAGGAGTTGTTGAGAGAATTTGCTGAAATCGAGAAGAAAAATGTCTCTCCGCGACAGAAGAAATTTATTGATAAAATGAAGAATATTTTTTAAAGGCTATAACGAAGAAAAGGGAATTCAACAGACGGAGGAAACATGCCGACGTACGATTATACCTGCAATGCGTGCAATCATTCGTTTGAACTGTATCAGCACATCACGGAAAAACCGGTCAAAAAATGCCCTTCCTGCGGCAAGCTGAAGGCGCAACGGATGATAGGCACAGGAAGCGCAATCATCTTTAAAGGTTCCGGTTTTTATCAGACTGACTATCGTAGCGAAGAGTACAAGACAAAGGCAAAGAAAGAATCCGAGGGGTCGAAGCCGGAAACGAAGACGGAAGCGAAGACGGAATCAAAGGCGGAAACAAAGGCAGAAGCGAAAACAGAAACAAAAAATGAAACAAAAACTGAAACAAAGAAAGAATCAAAGGCAGAAACCAGGGCCAAGAAATGATTTTTCACTGGGACACTATGGCGCAATCTTTATAGAGAGAAACAATGCCGCATGTCGAACCATGAATTTCGTAGGGGTACGGCGTCCGTGTCCTTGCGTGTGAACACAAATGAGCCGCC
>CAYHFB010000122.1:0-9238 GCA_964355695.1 uncultured candidatus Brocadiaceae bacterium | reverse complement strand
AAGTGGGGAAGAAATACAAAAAATAGCGTAAATTTGTCCATTTGACCCAGCCTGTTCAGCTTGGGAATGCGCACGTGCGAGAAGCTCCTGCTTCATTTTCGCTTTTTAACTCAAAGCAGAGCTATTAGTGCAATTCAGTTCCCCGTCTGGAGCTTGGGAACGGCAGCGAATAGGGCTTAACTTGCCCTACCACCCGCCACCAGCGACGCCTTCACACCGTGGTAAGCCACAAACAGGCGCGGCGAACCGTGAATATAAAAAAAACCAATGGTTGGCTTATTATTGAAACTCACAAAACGGGTGAAACAACAATGTGAAAAAAGGATTGAGTATGTGAAGCAAACGAGGTCTTTGGCGAAGGGCGCTACACCTTGCCTAAGATGATCGCGGCGTTATGGCCGCCAAAGCCAAATGAATTGGAAAGCACGGTCGTGACTTTCTTTTCTCGGGCGACATTGGGGACAAAATCCAAACCTGCGCATTCAGGGTCCGGTGTTTCATAATTAATCGTCGGCGGTATAATTCCTTCATTGATTACAAAAGCGCATATAATAGCCTCAACGCTCCCCGCCGCGCCGAGTTGATGACCAAGCATCGACTTTGTGGAACTAACGGGAATTTTTGATGCATATTGCCCAAAAACATTTTTTATCGCAATTACCTCAATCGAATCGCCAATAGGGGTTGAAGTCGCATGGGCATTAATGTATTGTATGTCTTCGGGGTTACATCCGGCATCCTTCATGGCGCTTTTCATACATCGTATTGCCCCATCACCCGTTCCCTCCGGTGCTGCAATGTGGTAAGCGTCGGTATTAAGCCCATAGCCCAAAACTTCCGCATAAATATACGCACCACGCTTCTTTGCCAATTCCATATCTTCAATTACAAGAATGCCTGCCCCTTCTGATATAACAAACCCGTCACGGTCTTTATCAAAAGGGCGGCTGGCCTTTTGCGGGGCGTTATTGCGGGTGGAAAGAGCCTTCATGGCACTGAACCCTCCAACGCCCAAGGGAGTAATTACCGCTTCTGAGCTCCCAACCACCATTGCATCCGCTTCACCTCGCTGTATCATACGCGTGGCTTCCCCAATGGCGTTGCCACCCGTAGTACACGCGGATACCAGGGCATAATTAGGACCCTTTAATCCAAACCGGATCGCTACCTGCGCCGAGGCGGCGTTTACCATCAATTTAGGCACCATCAAGGGCGATATCCTCGATGGGCCTTTGTTCATAAGGTTTCCATGTTGGGTTTCGAGTTCCTGCAAACCACCCATGCCGGAGCCGATTAAAACGCCTATCCTCGTCGGATCATAACCACCCGTACTGAGTTGGGCATCCTCCACAGCACGGACAGCAGCCGCAAGTGCAAACTGCGCAAAACGGTCCAGGCGGCGAGCCTCTTTAACGTCAAACCACTTGGCCGGATCAAAATCGCTGGCCTCGCCTCCAAAATGAACGTCATGCAATGAGCTGTCGAAGGAGGTTATAGGTTTAATACCGCTCTTTCCCTCACACAACGAAGTCCAAATCTGCCGTTTTTCAATCCCCAAAGAGGTGATAGCGCCAACACCGGTAATAACAACCCTTTTCCGTTCCAACATTTATTTATGTTCCTCTATATATTTAATCGCGTCTCCCACGGTACGTATCTTTTCCGCATCTTCGTCCGGGATGTTCATATCAAACGCATCCTCAAATTCCATAATTAACTCCACCGTATCAAGGGAATCCGCTCCGAGATCGTTGATAAACGAAGTTTCTTTTGCAATCTGCTCGATCTTTACCCCAAGCTGCTTGGTAATAATCTCTTTTATTTTTTGTTCAATTGCTGACACGCTCTTTCCTCCTTTTTCATGTTTAAAATTAGTTTGAACTCATACAATTTTCAAAAGCATCTACGGTATCAATGTTTTTGATTTTTTGCGCAGGGTCAATTCTTTTCATAAGCCCTGACAATGTTTTTCCAGGTCCTATTTCATAGAATTGGTTAAAACCGTCCCGGATAAGCGTGTGAATCGACTGGTGCCATCTTACGGGGCTGTTGAGCTGCCTGGACAAAGAGGTCTTTATCTCGTCCGGTTCACTTACGTATCCCGCATGGACGTTCGCTACAATCGGAATACTTGGTTTGGAAAAGGGCGTCAAATCCAGTTCCTTTGAAAGCTTGCTACCCGCCGGGGACATCAAATCGGAGTGGAACGCCCCATCCACCTTGAGTGGCAGGACCATCCTCGCCCCGCGCTCTTTCGCCAAGAGAGACGCTTTTTCCAGCGCCGTCTTTTCACCCGAAATAACCACCTGCCCCGGACTATTGTAATTAGCCGCGCAAACAACACCATGCACGGACATTTCCTTGCAAATCTGTTCTACCTTTTCGTCGTCTAACCCAATAATGGATACCATCCCCCCCTGTGTGGAGTCGCATGCCTCTTGCATAAACACCCCCCGCTTGTAGACAAGCCTTACGGCATCGGCAAAGGACAGGGAACCGGCCGACACGTGCGCCGTGTATTCTCCCAAACTAAGCCCTGCTACGGCAAGGGATGTATCTTTCCACAGCGAGGAATTCTTCCTCAGAACTTCCAGGATTGCAATGCTGGTGACCAGTATCGCCGGCTGGCACATTGAAGTTTTGTTCAACTCCTCCTGGCTTTTAGAAAAGCAGAGCGCGGGAACGTCAAACCCCAGAACTTCGCTTGCCTGATCAAATACCTCCTGCGACTCTTTATATTTTGCATAAAAATCCTTTCCCATCCCCACGTATTGGGTGCCCTGTCCGGGGAAGAGGAGCGCGATTTTTTTGTTTACCATCTAATAACCGAAACCCCCCAGGTAAGTCCACCGCCAATCGCTACCAGCAGGAGCAAGTCCCCTTTGTTAAGGCGTCCAGCCTTTCTAGCCTCATCCATTGCGATAGGAATAGAGGCGGAAGAGGTATTACCGTATTTATCAATATTGACGAATGTCTTATCCATCGGCAGATCAAGCCGATCCATAACCGCTTCAATAATCCTTAAATTACTCTGATGGTATATAATCAAACCGATGTCTTTCAGTTCGGTGTTGTTTTTTACCGCTGTTTCCCTGACCATGTTCGTTACAATATTTACGGCCGATTTAAACACTTCTCTGCCTTTAAACTGTATGTAATGCATTCGCTGTTGAACTGACTCTAAAGATGCAGGGTTCTTTGCCCCTCCCGCCTGCATAAAAAGCGAGTCCCATTGAGAGCCGTCGGCGTGCAAGGTAGTAGAGAGAATTTCGTGCTTCTTTTGGCTTTTTTGCACTACAACTGCGCCAGCTCCATCACCAAACAATATACACGTGGTGCGGTCCGTATAATCGGTGACCTTGGACAAACATTCGGCGCCCACAACCAAAACGGTTCCTACCGTACCCGAATTTACAAAACTTTGGCCGACTGAAAGTGCGTAAACAAACCCACTGCAAGCGGCAAGGATGTCAAATGCGCTAGCCCTCGTCGCCCCAATCTTATGTTGAACCTGGCATGAGGTAGAAGGGAAAAAGTAGTCGGGAGTTATGGTCGAGGTAATAATCATATCAATATCTTTCGGCTTCACCCCAGCGTCTTCCATCGCCATGTTCGAGGCCTGTACCGCAAGATCTGACGTTACCATGCCATTTTCAACGATACGGCGTTCTTTAATGCCCGTTCGTTTGATAATCCATTCATCGGTCGTATCAACCATCTTCTCTAAGTCATAATTTGTCAGAACTTTACCGGGAAGATACGACCCTATGCCGGTAATAGACGCTCTTTGATTTTGTTCCATTTATAAGCAATCAACCTTCATAACCGTAAGGAACTTAAACCCTCTGTTGGAGACATATCTCCGCCATTGCGCCAAGTTCTGAAAAAAACAAAGAAACCACAGACGTAACAAATAAAAAACTTTCAATCGGTGAGATAGGCACCTCCCCCTCGTACCCTTTACCAGCGAGAGGCATTGCTTCGCCACGAACATTAGATAGCGTTTTCTGAAAACCCGCTAGTCTTTTCCATCTCGGAAATTATGTGTTCGTTAACCTTGTTTTTCGCTATCTGCAACGCCATTCTTATCGAGTTGTAGATAGCCCTGGAATCGGATCTACCGTGGCAGATAATGCAAACGCCATTCACCCCCAATAAGGGAGCGCCGCCATATTCGGCATAATCCATTTTTTTCTTTAAAGCCATAAATGACGGCTTGCACAACCACAAACCCACCTTTGTCCAGAAACCCTTCATTGCTTCATCTTTTATCGTGGACAAAAGGCACACGGCCAGCCCCTCGGCGAATTTCAGTATTACATTCCCTACAAATCCCTCGCAAAGCACAATGTCTGCCTTATCATCGACTATTTCACGGCCTTCCACGTTTCCAACAAAGTTCAACTTTGAATTGGAAAGGAGCAGAAACGCCTCCTTTGCAAGCTCATTTCCCTTTGCATCCTCTTCTCCGATGTTCAACAGCCCAACCCGTGGATTTTTAACGCCGTACGCATACTCGCTGATTACCGCAGCCATTACCCCGTATTGTAAAAGATGCACGGGCTTGCAGGCAATATTTGCCCCCACATCCATGATGAGGCACATTCCACGACGGGTGGGGAGCCTAGTGGCTATACCCGGGCGATGAATACCTTTGATCATGCGCATACAAAGAGTGGATGCCGCTACGGCAGCGCCGGTATGCCCCGCACTGACGACGGCGGACGCTTCGCCATTTGCAACAAGCTTGACGCTTCGCGTAATGGAAGAATCGGATTTCTGCCGTATGGAATAAGTTGCGGGATCGTCCATGCCAACAATCTGGGACGCATGATGAATGGATACATTCCTGGGAACGTCTTTTAACGTACCCAGTTCTTGCTGAATCTTTTTTTCATCACCAACCAGAAGCATCTCGTCATCGGGAAATCGCTGTGCGGCAATAACAGCGCCCTTGACGATCTCATGTGGAGCATGGTCTCCACCCATAGCATCTACTGCAATTTTCATAGATTTATCTTTCGACGGAGACAACCTGCGCACCACGGTAAAAACCGCAGTTATGACAAATCGTATGTGGCTGGTTTACCTGCTTGCAATGGGTGCAGATATAACGCTTAGAACGGACACCGGTTCCTCTTCCCAAATTTGCATCAAGGGGAAGGTTGGGCGGGGTTAATTTGTCGTGGGTGCGTCTTTTACGGGTTCTCGCGTTAGAAAACCTTCTCTTCGGATTAGGCATTTATCACCTCTGTAAAATTTCTATACTACATTATATTCTAAAGCTTTTATGTTATAGATATAAAACAATATTGTCAAGCAAAAACAGGTTAATCGCATACATTTTATTGCTTTTTACCGAAATATCCTTTTCCCCGCCTTGCGTCTCATCGACATAAAAAGCTCTCGCATCATAAGCCATTTGTCCTCAAGCACCCACAGGTGAAAGGGCAGGACACAGCCGCACCGCAGGCAGTCCGCCTGCGGTCCCATCATGCAGGGTCTTTTCACCTGCCCGTGGGGGTCAAGGCAGAAGGCCACTTTTTTGAAGAGGCAGTTTCTCGTAATTTCTTTACACTTATCCGACTTCATCAGTTTCAGCACCAGACTCGGTACACCGATAAAGTCCCCGTACTTCTCCTCCTTCAGTGCAAGCAAGGTATCCAGAATCTCATCCCGCAACTGCCAGCCGGGCCAAAGGTCGTCATTCTTCAACCCTTTTATCGGGGTGTGTATCTGAAAGAGACAGCCCTTTACCCCTACGGCCTTCCACTCTTCTAAAAAACGCTCAATCTCCTGATAATTCAGCTTGTTAATGACCATTGACACCATTATCTTAAGTTCCGGCCTGTTGGCGTGCTTCTTTATTTTATCATGACAACCCTTGCCCCGTATGGCGTCATGCGTGTCTTTCAGGCCATCAACAGAGATGTAGAAATTAACGTCAGGCCAGGGGGGGAGTTCTATGGTACCGTTTGTCGCAATGACGTTTGACTTAAAATATTTCATCCCGCGTTCGATCAAGTCCTTCCGCAGCAACGGCTCCCCGCCAATCCAGGAGCATTGATAAAACGGAAAGTCCGTGTCCTTCAAACTCTCCAGCTTTTCTATCCACTCATTATCACTGAGTTCCGGTTTTTCCTCGTAATCATGCGCGTAAAAGTAGCAATGCTTGCACCGTAGGTTACAACGGTTGGTGATGTCAATCGCCCCAATTGCCCCGTTAGGTTTGCCGAAAAGGTCAAACCTGCCCAAGTCGTAGAGCTTGAAGAAAAACTTGGTGCGTTCCTTTCCGACCTTCTTACAGGAATAATCGAATAACTTGTCTCTAAACGTCCTTTTCGGACCAAAGGTTCTTTCTGTGGTAGTGGCAATCATTTTATATCAGAAAAGTCAATCTTGTACCGCTTTTCGTCCTTCCGTGTCTTGACTATGATGGTGGTGTTTGACCTGGGATTAATTTTGTCTTGCAGAAAGGTTGCATCAATGCTTTGCTTGTAATCCTTGCGCTTCATCCCCAGCTCGGTTTTTTGAGGCAGGGTGTTATTCGTTCCCTGCGCCAAAATAATTTGCACGTCCTCTGGAGTCTTTGCCTCTTCATCGGAAACGACCACAATCACTTTAAACGTTGTTTGTTCTTCGATTTCCTTCAGTTTTTCTTCCGTAACGGTTTTATCCTTTAAGTTCATCATGGCAGAAATGACTACCGCATGTATATATTTGCTCATGACGATACCCCCTTCACCACCGGGATAATCGCCAAAGCAAGCCTGTTTTACAACCGTGCTTCCAAAGACGTCGGTTCCTTTATACTTAGCGCCGTATTCGGTAGCCTCTTTAATTTGTCCCGGCGTCAATTTGGTATCAAACGCGCTTGAAATCGCCGGTAATCCCGCTAACGTTACCACTATGCAGGCCGGGATGATCCGCAATTTTGCCCATTTCATAATCGATTCCCCCCCTCGCTCACAACAATGCTAAACCAGGCCTTCGTCGGCTTTTTCAGACACGAATTCACACGAATCTGCACAGGCAAACAGAGAGTGCCCATGCCACCAAAAAATCCACGCAAACCCAAGCAAACAAAATGGGCATTCCCATAAAATTTTAACCGTTTAAACGGTTAAAGCCATAGCAGCTTAAACGGTTTAAACGGTTAACCGGCATCTCTCTGACGGCCTGCAAAGCGCCCCACCAGGAGTTTAAACAGGCGAAGCTACTCACCGCTTATCTTAAGCTCTTTACCAGTAATTGTGCTGATCTTTTTACCGAGATTCTTCATTTCCTTAAGACCGCCGCGGTCTGAGGACTCGCCAACCTCATCCACAACCACCTTTTTCCCATCAGTCAGGTGGAGCAACACCAAATATCTCACATAGTTGCTTGGCACTGAATCCAGTACTTCCTTGGCAACCTCTACCTTTTTTATTCTGGAAAACGGAAAACTTTCCTCGTCGTCAAAAAAGAGCGTCCTTCTCACACCGGTTGTCACCTGTTCGGCCTTTCCATCAATGGTAATTAGCTTGAAAAAGGAACTCAATACAAGTTTATTTGTATCTTTACCCTTCAAAATGCTCCCCTCCCTTTTCGATTTCTTCAAAGTCATATATATGGACAAATTACGTTAATTTTACTTAAAGAATCGCCGGAACAATCCCTCATAAGAAGGTTCACACAAAAGTCGCTTAGCAAACCACCTTCCAGACACACGCCAGCCTGTTGCAAGTACTAAGGAATATACCACATACGGTTTAGATAGTCAAAGCTATTATTCTGATCATCACTTTGCTTTCCCTTCTTGCTTTGAAGTGCTTTTGGGCGTTCCCCTGATTGATGGATATCTCCAGATACCCCGTGCTGCCAATGATAGCCAGCGGCCTTCCCTTGCCTACGTCCATATACGAGGCGCATAAACCGATAATTTTTTCTTTTCCGATAACTATTTCTAGTTTTTGGTTTGGGGTCTCAAGTTTCGAGTTTCGGGTTTCGGGTTTTGAGTTTCGGGTTTCACGTGTTGGGTTTTTGAATTTGGGATTATTTTTTGTTGGCCTATTCTGGGGCTGAAGATGGTCTCCGGTGATGTTAGTGATAAGGTTGCCGAACCGGTCAATGTGTATCACCTCGCCGGTTAGGTGGCCGGATTTCCCCGTCACGGGAGCGGAAATGTTCAACCGTTCCAGCCGGTCAGTCTTTTCACCCAAACACGGTAGTTTTACACCTAACGACATATACGCCGCCAGCGGGGCAAAGACGTCCCTTCCGTGAAAGGTGTTGCTGGGTGACGGCAGGAAATACCTGGTGTTTGTTGCCCTGACTATGCGACGCGGCGACTCTTGCTGAATAACAAAACTAAGAATGCCATTATCCGGAACAATAAAAACACAATCCTGGAATTCAACACATACAATATCCCTCTTACTCCCGACTCCGGGATCGACAACCGCCACATGGATTGTCCCCTTGGGGAAATATTGATAGGCGGTGGAGAGGAGGTACGCGCCGCCAAAGACGTCCTGGGGCAGGACGTCGTTGCAGATATCAATAACTGCTGCGGACGGGTTGATACCGGCAATAACACCCTTCATAATGCCAATATATGCATCCTGATATCCAAAGTCCGTCAGGAGGGTAATCACCGGTGCGCGGCGCAACGACTTTTTTTTTGCAAGCGGTATTTTCACTTAGAAACCTCTGTAGCGCAGGCTCCCTGCCTGCAACTTGCCCTTCATTAAACAGATGCAGGCTGGAAGCCTGCGCTACCTCAACTACCCTATTACCTTTTTTCCATCCCTGCCGGCTGTTTAGTAACTTGTTGTGCGACGAGCTTTCCGCTGCCGGAATCAATTAAATCATGCCATACATTGGCCGGAGCAAGAAAGGTTGACCCCTGTTTTACCGATAGCGTTTCTTCCTTTTTCCCATCATCCAATTTAAACGTCCCTGTGCCTTCGATAACGGTAAATACTTGATCGCCGGTGGGGTGTCTATGATAACCGAGACCCTGCCCTGCCTTGAAATAATAAACATCCAGAGTTAAATTATCGGTCTTAATCAAAGTAACCTTGGCAACCATGTTATCCTGAAAGGTCTTGTTTGTCATGATATCACTGTTTTGTATTGGCATCTTTTTCTCCTTTAATTAACATAAATTGTAGAATAGTAAATCAGGCCTACGGCAACTTGTTTCTGTTTATACGTAGGGCAAGGCTTTAGCCTTGCTACTGTTTGAACACGCATC
>CAYHFB010000121.1:0-9276 GCA_964355695.1 uncultured candidatus Brocadiaceae bacterium | reverse complement strand
TTTGCGTGAGACAGGCCTGAGTAGTTACGTTATTTTGTTGTCATACCCGGAATCATCGTACCTTGTGGCAAAAGCATACCATAACATATAAAACCACACAAGAATTAAATTCCGTTGAATGCCTTGGAAATGCTGATACAATAGAAGCTGTTTATAAGCAAAACAGTAAAACAAAAAGACGAAAACAGGTAGAAAGGCATTGTAAATTATGAAAACTATGACATTTGATAAAAACCATAACGAAGTAAAAATAGGATACTGGGTAAAGGTACTGTTTATTGAACCTGAGTTCATTTCAACGCTTCCTCTTAATGAAGGAAAAATAGTGAAGGCTATGATCAATAAAACCTTTAAGGTAATTGGAATAGCACATAGTAAAGCACTGGTAAGACAGCAATTTACTGCGGTAAAAGGAATTGCATTGGCTTTAGCCCCTGAAGAAATGGAGTTAATCATCTTGAAAGGCGTTCAGGAAAACGGTCTTGTCGGTCGGCCAACCTATCCCTTATTTATGAATTAACGCCTGCTATGCTATAAAATAGCGGTCTTGCCAAGAACGCCGTTTGTAATGACGTAGCGTTTTCCGGGAACAGCCCTGCATTTTGTCGCGTCAAGCCTGTCCGAACGCTTCCGGTGGCATCCCTGATGCGACTGTTAAGACTTTGTTCCTGTGTGCGCCAGCTCCTTTTCAATCACCGCCTGCACAAACCTATTCAGGGTAATCCCCATTGTTTTGGCCGTCACTACGGCCTTTCTATGAAGCTCCGGGGATATGCGGACGTTAAAACTACCCTTGTATGACCTTAAGGGTTCCTTGTTTTGCGCCTTGCATAGCGCAACATAGTCGTCTGCTTCCTCATGAATTGCTTTTATAAGCCCATCTGCGGTGTTGCCTTCAAAGGTTACAAGGTCGTCAACGCCTTCTATCTTTCCATGAAAAACCTTATCATCCGCGCTAAAATGCACAGAACCAATAAATCCTTTATACGTCAAAATATCCTTCATTGTATCACCCCTTTGTTTCGTAGCGTTTCCTCTACGTAATCCAACTGATATCGCTTCAGTTCCGGTCTTGGATGCGGCTTATGAAGCTTGATGATGTGCATAGACTCGGGGTTCATAAAAGCAACCCTTGATCCCGCTGTCTTGCCTGTACCAATATTCTCGTTTCCAATACCAAGTAAAAGCTTTTTAAGCTCGTAGTAAGTGAAGTCTTTCGGCTTTGACAAGAAACGGTTCAGTAGTTTTTCCGCCTTACTCGTTGCTTTATGATAACACCCCAAAAAAATGATGCAACTAGATTGTGGTTGCATATTCTTTTCAGGAAAACGGTCTTACCGGTGATTTTATGTCGTACTTACGTCGTACCTTGTGGTAAAAATATACCAAAATAGACAAAACCACACAAGGATTAAGGGACTTCAAACATACTGAAATCCCGTTTACACAGTTGTTTAACTTCAAACATACGACATCTGCACACATGCCCTCACTTGCGCCAGAAGTGCGTCTTTCCAGCATTCCACCCATGCCGGTTGAACCGATTCCGGCTTCCTTTACCGGCGGCTTGCAGAGTAAGTTTTATTCGTTGACACCCCTTTTAAAAAGAGTTATAGTGAAACGAAATAATTTGGCCGAATTTTATTGTTTGTTTTTTTATAGCGAAAGGGTTTTATGATATCTATTGAGGACTTCTTAAAGGTTGATCTGCGCGTGGCCAAGGTGCTTCACGCCGAGCCGCATCCCAATGCGGATAAGCTGCTCATTCTGAAGATTGACGCAGGGGACGGCGTGGAAGGAAGGCAGATTGTGGCGGGTATCCGTAAACACTATCAACCGGAAGACCTTATCGGGAAGAAAATTGTTATTGTGAATAACCTTGCCCCTGCCATTCTCAGGGGCGTAGAAAGCCAGGGGATGCTGCTGGCCGCAAAGGATGATGAATTGCTGGCCGTCCTGACCATGGAAAAGGATATAAAACCGGGGTCGAAGATACAATAGCGCGGAGCGGCTGCAACTAAAATGGTTCAAGAGTAATTACTCAGGTGTTTATACTGAAGACCGAAGACTGAAGGCTGAAGGCTAAAAAACCTCGCCTCATGATTTTACCTTTAGTCTTCAGCCTTTAGCCTATATACCTGATTAGTTACATAAAATTTTCACGGCGTAATGCTACTCAAGGATGCCTTTTACGGTGCGCCGGATTCATTAATTTGCAAACGGCGACAAATCAACCATGCTTCAGGAGTTATACATAACCAATTTCGTACTGATCGATAAAGTAACCCTTAATCTTTGCGAACGGCTGAATATTTTTAGTGGCGCAACTGGCGTCGGAAAATCGCTTATTTTAGGGGCTCTTAGCTTTATCCTTGGTGGACGTGCGACCGCAGACGTCGTACAAACCGGCAAAGACGAGGCTACGGTAATCGGTAAGTTTTATATCAGTAATAAACGGATTTTAAAGGCCATCAAGTCGGTATCGAACAACCCCGACATAGAAGAAGATATTTTGGTTCAAAGGAGCATTGACAAGAACGGGAGAAGCAGATGCCGCTTGAACGACGTCCCCATTACGGTGTCCCTGCTGAAAGACGTCGGTGATCTACTGGTTAACATCCATGGACAGCACGAGCATGAGGCGTTGTTGCAAGGGATAAACCAATTATACATCCTTGACGACTTTGGGGGAACAACGCCGCTTAGGGAAGAGTTTGCCAGGCTTTTTCAGCAGGCAATGGAAAAAGTCGGTTTGCGTGATGACCTAAAAAATAGGTTACTGGAACGAAGGCAAAAAATCGACTTGTACTCCTTTCAAGTTGA
This sequence comes from uncultured candidatus Brocadiaceae bacterium, assembly GCA_964355695.1. Lineage (GTDB taxonomy): Bacteria > Planctomycetota > Brocadiia > Brocadiales > Brocadiaceae > JACVXV01. The sequence continues at coordinate 6,453 of CAYHFB010000121.1, read as the reverse complement.
CGAGATTGATAAGACGCAACTCAAACCGGGCGAAACGGAAGAATTGGAACGCGAGAAAGGCCTGCTCAACAACGCCGAAAAAATCCACGGCAGCGTTGCTTCCTGCTATGAACAGCTTTATGAGTCTTCGAACGCCGTTGTTGAAAGGTTAAAATCGATACTGCGTGAGTTGCAGTTTGTCTCGAAGTTTGACGACGCTATCAAAAAGATATTCGACGCCTGCTCCCAATCGCTCTTCCAGTTGGAAGACGCGGCTTTTTCCCTCGGGAAATACAAGGATGGTTTTAGTTATGACCCTCAGCGGCTGGAATACATCGAAGAACGCTTGAACGCCATCCAGAAGTTAAAATCAAAATACGGCGCTACGATAGAGGAGATTTTGTCGTATCGTAATGAAGTAGCAGAAAAATTAAAACTGCTTTCAGAAGAGGGAACAGCGGCTGACCAAATAGAGAAGGAATTGGGAGAACTATCCAAATCGTTGAAAAACAAGGGGGATGAACTAACCCGGCGGAGGCTATCGGCGGCGGGGAAATTAGCACCCCTTATTAATGATGAGATACACGAACTCGGCATGCCGCACGGGCGTTTTTCCGTGCAAATAATACCCCCATCTATGAATAAAGACGGGGATTTTGACGTCCTGGCATCGAACCGCTATGGCTTTGATCAAGTGGATTTTCTGATATCCCCGAATCCGGGCGAGGATTTGAAACCGTTGAGGAAGATTGCGTCAGGCGGTGAGATATCGCGGGTTATGCTGGCGCTCAAACACCAGTTGGCAAAGGTGGACAGCACACCCGTCCTGGTATTTGATGAGATTGATGCAAACATTGGCGGCAGGATGGGAGAAATCATTGGTGAAAAGTTGTGTAGTATCGCATCATCACGACAGGTAATTTGTATTACCCACCTTCCCCAGATCGCCAGTTACGCAGATGAGCATTGGAAGGTGAGCAAGGTGGTGAAGAACGGCAAGACCTATTCCACCGTTGAACATCTGTCGGGCGAGACCCGCCTTGAAGAGATTGCCGACATGATCAGAGGCAATGAAAAGACGGAGATTACCCGGAAACAGGCGGAGGAGATGCTGCGGGACGCAAAGCGGAAGGGGAAAAATAAGGGGTAGGGAAGGATTCAGACACGAATTTCCTGGCGCGGCAAAGCCGCAACCAAAAAAAACTTAACAACAGAGACACGAATTACACGAATTTTCACGAATTATTATCGGATCACGAAGAAAGACTTGCACAAATAAAACAAAATATAAAAACCTGAAACCACAGATTTCACAGATTACACAGATTGTTATCATAGTTGCAATTGGTTCACATAGTACCTGGCGTAAAGATATCACACAGGGTAATTGGGTAAATGCCAACACCCTAAGTAATCGAGTTGGCAGTATCAATGGCTTTTGTTAACACCAAAGTGGGCTTTGCCCACAACCCAATAGAAAAACCGTACGTTATAAAATGCCTTACTCGCCGCTTCTACAGAGGGATTTCCGGGTATGACAACAAAATAACTTGTTTTTTATTGCAGTATTGAATCTGTAAGGTACTAGTTTTGAATGCCACGAACGGCCATAGTTGGGTTTTGCCTTGCTCCACACAACCTATTCGGCTCGTCAGGATTGTATTTAAGAAGGAGTTTTACCATGGGATTACTAAAAGAAATCAGTATCGAAGCTATAAAAAAATTGCCTGATGAGTGCTCTTTAGAAGACATCATGTATGAGATAAACTTTGTTGCCCAGGTATTTGACGGTCTTACAGACGCGGAAAAGGGACTGTTGTTGACTACTGAGGAGCTACTCAGCAGGGTAGAACAATGGGGAAAATAAAATGGACGGAAAAAGCAAGCAATAATTTGCAAGCAATCCATGATTACATTGCCAAAGATTCAATAGTATATGCGACACGTTTTATAAAATCCCTTATCAAAACAACAGCAAAGCTCGAAACGTTGCCACATTGTGGTCGTGTTGTACCAGAGCTTGAAGGTTACAACTTTAGGGAAGTTATTTATCAAAATTACAGAATAGTTTACCGAGTTGTCGGGAATGCTGATAACATAAAATTCTTGCAATAGTACATGGCGCTCGTAAAATGACAACAGCCTTCCATCAAGACTGGGAATTGTAATTAAAATAATTATCAATTTTTGTACACAGGTTTGGAACTACAGATGTGTATATCCAAGATGTTGTATTACAGAATGTTTGTCACAATAGGTGTGTAATTACTCAGGTAGACAGGCTGAAGGCTAAATCGTATGTGATTACACATACATTTCAGATAGGCAAAGGCTTTTAACCTTCGGCCTTCAGTCTAAACACCTAAGCCGTTACAAATATTTGTCACAACCAGTGTGCTTATTAATCGTTGAATTTGAGGAAATACAACCTATGTTAGAACGCTTACAAAAATTCATGGCTGGGGCCGGCATCGGCTCGCGCCGTGAATGTGAAAAATTCATTGAAGAAGGCCGGGTGGCCGTTAACGGGAAACTCGTTACTACATTAGGCACGACCGTTGATACGGAGAAAAACGACGTTAGTTTCGATGGAGCACCGGTACAAAAAGAACGTAAGATTTATTATCTGCTCAACAAACCGAAGGGATATATTTGCACCAACCGGGACGAACTGGATAGACTCAAGGCCATTGACATCCTGGAAAATATAACGCAAAGGATATATACCATCGGAAGGCTGGATATGGAGAGCGAAGGCCTTCTTATCGTGACCAACGATGGCGACCTCGCGAACAAATTGTCTCATCCGAAATTCGAGGTGAGGAAGACCTATTTTGTCGAGGTGGACGGATACGTAACGGACGTGGCTATCGACGCCCTGAAATCGGGGGTATGGCTGTCTTTCGGCAAAACAAACCCTGTGTCCGTTCAGCACGTACGAAGGGGGAAAAAAAGAAGCCGTTTCGAGATGGTGTTAAAAGAAGGCAAGAACAGAGAAATACGCAGGATGCTCAACGATTGCGGATACAAGGTGCAGACGTTGAGGCGCACGAAGATAGGGACTCTGTGTGATCCCGATCTGAAGGTAAGCAAATACCGGAAATTGACACACACTGAAGTGTTGCAATTGTCTACGTTGGCGGAAAAAAATACGCAGAAGTCGAAATATATCCCCGTAGCAAAGAAAGCTAAAGTGCGCCGTAAATTTGTCTGGAAAAAACCCACGCCCAAAACGCCTCACGATTAAGGGGGCTTTTACGATTTAGCTGTTATAATTTCGCCGCGTTCCCAAGCTCCAGCTTTGGAACGGGATTGCAACTAAAGCTCTGCTTTTGAGTGGAAAAGGATTAAATTAAAGATATGACACAGTTACAACAAGCCAGGCGGAACGTAATAACGCAGGAAATGATGCAGGTTGCACGCGACGAGGAAGTTGAACCGGAATTTCTGAGAAAACTCATAGCCGAAGGGAAGGTTATTATACCTGCTAACCGGCGGCGCAAGGCCACAAAGGTATGCGGTATCGGCGCCCATCTGAAGACTAAGGTTAACGCAAATATCGGGACGTCCGCTGATTACGCCGACGTTGACAAAGAACTTGAAAAGCTGAAAGCCGCGGAAGAAGCCGGGGCTGATGCGGTAATGGACCTCAGCACCGGTGGCGATTTACGGGCGATACGGAAAAGAATTATTGAAGTCGCCACCATTGCCGTCGGCAGCGTGCCGATTTACGAGGCGGCGGTAAAGGCCGTCCAGCGCAAACAATCTATTGTTGATATGACTGCCGCCGACATGATCGACGCCATAAAGCTGCACTGCGAGGATGGCGTTGATTTTATTACGGTACATTGCGGCGCTACAAAGGGGGTGCTTAACCACCTGAAGAACAAGAGCCGTATCTGTGGCGTGGTAAGCCGCGGTGGAACGTTTTTGGTGGAATGGATGATCCATAATAATCGTGAAAATCCACTCTATGAGCAATATGATGAAATTCTGGCGATAGCGAAGGATTATGACGTAACCATAAGCTTGGGTGACGCAATGCGTCCTGGTGCGATTGCGGATGCGTTTGACCGCGCACAGGTATACGAGTTAAACGTGCTTGCCGAGCTTTCCCAGAGGGCGTTGGAAGCTGACGTGCAGGTAATGGTGGAAGGACCCGGCCACGTGCCGTTGAATCAGATAGTGTCGCACGTTCAACTGCAAAAAGAACTCTGTAAAGGGGTGCCTTTTTACGTGCTTGGTCCTATTGTTACCGACGTGGCTCCGGGATACGACCACATTACCTCTGCCATAGGCGGGGCAATTGCCGCTTCTGCAGGGGCGGATTTTCTTTGTTACGTGACGCCGACAGAGCATTTAAGCCTGCCGGGCCCGGCGGACGTAAGAAGCGGCGTTATGACGGCGCGCATTGCGGCGCACGCTGCAGATATTGCCAAGGGTATTAAATCCGCCATTGCGTGGGATAAAAGGATGTCCCAGTTCAGACGGAACAGAGACTGGGAAGGCCAGTTCAAGACGTGTATCGACCCACTGATGGCTAGAAGTATTCGTGAAAAAGGGCGCCCCCAAAACAGCGAAGTTTGCTCCATGTGCGCTGAGTACTGTGTGTTTAAACTCAGTGACAAAACGTAGCCATGAGAAAAGCACGTATCCGTTAAGAATACCTATTGATGTCATGGCAGCATGCAAATGATTGATTTTTTTTGGTGAAAAACAAGGAGTGTCAATTGAGCGAAAGCCGCTTCCAGGAGTTATCCTCTGCCGTAGAGCAAAATCCCTGTGCAATCATTATCACTGATTTGGAAGGCAATATTCAATATGTCAACGTGACATTTTGTCGGATGACGGGTTTCACCCCGGAAGAAGTCATAGGACAAAACCCTCGTATGTTTCAGTCTGGCGAAACTACGCCAGAGGATTACGAACTTTTGTGGGAAACCATTAATTCCGGCAAAACGTGGCGCGGCGAATTACACAATAAAAAAAAGAACGGGGATTTATACTGGGGACATACCTTGATTTCATCCATCAAAAATGTACAGGGGATAATCACCCATTACATCGCGGTCACTGACGACGTCAGCAAGCGTAAATGGCTCGAATCAAAGCTTGTCAATCTGGCCGACCGGGACCCCCTTACTAATCTTTATAACCGCCGCCGTTTTCAGGAAGAGTTAAATAACTGTCTTGCGCAGTCACAACGATATAAATTAAATGGCGCACTGTTATTCATAGATTTGGATAATTTCAAATATGTAAACGACACGCTTGGACACCGGACGGGGGATACACTCCTCAAGGTTGTATCCGAACTCCTCAAAAAGAGGCTACGCACTACCGATACGCTTGCAAGGCTGGGTGGGGACGAATTCGCCATTATTTTACAACACACCGACCAGGTTCGTGCGCTGGTCATTTCTAAAGAAATTGTTGATTTGATAAAGCGTTTCGCCATGGTAAAAGAAGGGGAAACCCTTGGCGTCACCGCCAGCATAGGTATTGCGCTCTTTCCCGATCACGGCTTTGACTCAGACATACTGCTTGCCCATGCAGACCTAGCCATGTACCAGGCAAAAGAAGAGGGGCGTAACCGTTGTTGTCTTTATACCCCCGAACGAAAAACACAGATCGAGGTGCTGCAAGTCTGGAAGCAACGGATCAGCAATGCTTTGCTGCATGACCGCTTTGCATTATATTTGCAGCCGATACTTGACATTAGAAGTAACCAGATTGCAGGACACGAGGTCTTGCTCCGGATGATAGGCGAAGATGGAGAACATATCCTTCCATCCAACTTCCTGAGTTTTGCCGAACGGCTGGGACTTATGCGTGATATAGACCGATGGGTTGTCTCCAAGGCATTCAGCTCAATAAAAGGCCTTCATCTTGTAGACAACTCACAATATCTGGATATTAATCTTTCCGTCAAGGCAATTTCAGACTCGGAGCTGTTAACCATAATTAAAGAAGGACTAGCAACGTCTGGAATCAATCCGGCAAACCTGGTGTTAGAGATACCGGAAAGCGCCATAGTTGAAAACATTCGAGAGTCAAAACGCTTTATTACCACCCTGAAAGAGATGGGGTGTCGTTTTGCCCTGGATGACTTCGGCATAGGTTTTTCCTCTTTCAACTACCTCAAGAATCTTTTAGTCGATATACTGAAGATTGATGGCAGCCTTATCTACGACCTGCTGAATAAGACGGAAGACCAACACCTGGTAAAGGCCATGGTGGGTGTAGCCCGCGGACTGAGAAAGGAAACCATAGCCAAGTTTGTTAATAACGCAGAAACCATTAAACTCTTGCAGGAATATGGAGTAGACTACGCCCAGGGATACTTTATTGGTGAACCTTTTGTAATTAGTAAGTTTGAATAGGTTCGGGTTTTAGGAGAACACGGGGACATAGTTCTTAATCACATAACCTGAATGCGATTGAATAACGAATATCGAACAGGGAATTTCGAAT
>CAYHFB010000120.1:0-9316 GCA_964355695.1 uncultured candidatus Brocadiaceae bacterium | reverse complement strand
CCGACTTGTTCGGGTTAGGATATCAGGCTGTTAATCGTAATCCATCTCAAAAGATATGTATTAACATGTGGGTACTACCATAGGCAAGGGTTGTCTGACATTTTGCGACACTTTCAAAAGTTCAAACTATGCCCGCTCGCAGTATTACGACGAAAAGGGGGAACGGTACCATCGGTTCCCCGCCTGGCTTAAAAACAAAGGGGGGGGGATTGAACGGTTGCAAAACGAACAGCAGGCTGGAAGCCTGCGCTACGGGCGGACTCCCTGATTATGCCCAGAGCCCTAATACCTCGACACATTCATCTCTTCCATCTTCCCGGTAACCATGTATACAACCCTTTCGGCTATATTGGTAACCCTGTCAGCAATGCGTTCCAGATTGTGGGACACCCAGGTAAGGTAGGTGGCCTCGGGGATTATCCTGGGGTTCTCTATCATTAACATTAAGAGTTCCTTGTAAATGCGGTCGTGAATGGCATCAACCTCATCGTCAACAGAACATATAGCCCTTGCCATTTCAACGTCCCGGTCTATAAAAGCCTTAAGACAGCGTTTGAGCATAGACAAGCCTATTTCTGCCATCTTCGGGATGTCAATGAGTGGTTTTACCGGCGGACCATCACACATCATCAAGTTTATTTTAGCAATGCCCTCGGCATGATCACCCATGCGTTCGAGATCGGTTACCATATTCAATATGGAAGTCAGGGTTCTCAGGTCCACCGCCATAGGCTGCTGGGTGGCGATAAGAAAAATGCACTTTTCTTCAATATCAAACCGCTTTTTGTTGATCAGTACATCATTCTTAATGATTTTTCTTGACGCCTCCGTGTCCCGAAGTTCAAGCGCTTTTACCGTTTCCGTTATGGCGATTGCTACCATGTCGCCCATCGTGAGAACCTCGTCTTGAAGATTTTTTAATGCCTGGTGATATGCTTCTCGTGTCATGTTTGCTCCTAAGCTAAGAACGTATTATGGTTGTATATATCTGACCCCACCGATAAATCTGTGGGCTATTTCCAAATGTCCCTACGGGACGAAATGCACATTTGCAATAATTGGGGAATACACCCGATACAATTAGCGGTTAACACTGACAGGGTTTAGAACCCTGTCAGTGTTTAGTCTTACCCAAACCGGCCCGTAATGTAGTCTTCCGTTACCTTTTCATGGGGGTTAGTAAATATCTCGGTTGTTACATTGAACTCCATCAGCTTTCCCAGCATAAAAAACCCGGTATAATCGGAAATTCTTGCTGCCTGCTGCATATTGTGGGTCACAATGATAACGGTATAATGTTTTTTTAGTTCGATAAGCATGTCTTCTATTTTACTGGTTGCTATCGGGTCGAGCGCCGAACAAGGCTCGTCCAGCAGCACGATTTCCGGTTCCATGGCAATAGCCCTTGCTATGCACAGGCGCTGCTGCTGGCCGCCGGAAAGGTCAAGGGCGTTAACGTTGAGCCGGTCTTTTACGTCGTCCCAGAGCGCAGCCCTTTTTAATGCCTTTTCGCAGAGGTCTTTGAGGACGCTTTTGTCTTTCACGCCAAGCACACGCGGCCCGTAGATGACGTTTTCGAAGATGGACTTAGGAAAGGGGTTCGGCTTCTGGAACACCATGCCCACCCTCTTTCTGAGCTCGGTAACGTCCACGTCTGGCGCGTAGATGTCGCGTCCGTCTATTTTGATTTCTCCCTCTATTCTGACATTTTCTATGAGATCGTTCATGCGGTTGATGCACCGGATAAGCGTAGATTTGCCGCAACCGGACGGGCCGATAAAAGAGGTTATCTTATTTTTAGAAACGGCCAGGGTAATTTCTTTCAATGCCTTTGTTTTGCCGTAGTAGAGGCTTAAGTTTATTACGTTAACGATTTGATCTGGTATTTCCATGGTCTGCCCGAATAGTGTTCAGAAGTTATGTACTAATAAGATGTTTTTTAATTCCTGTTAACAATGTGAAAAAACAGCAGGCGGGACGCCTGCGCTACCAACGATACATGATAACGAGAAATGTGTTACAAAAATCACATCGCTGATGAGTTATACCATTTTCTCAGCCTGTTTCGCAACAAAATGGCTGAAATGTTTAAGATAAGGACGGTCATGACCAGCACAAGGGTCGTTGTATAAACCATGGGAACGGCGGCTTCCACGTTGGGGGATTGGAATCCGACGTCGTAAATATGAAATCCCAGGTGCATGAACTTTCGTTCAAGATGCACAAAGGGATAATGGCTGTCAAGGGGTAGCGATGGCGCAAGCTTTACCACCCCCGTAATCATGAGGGGCGCCACCTCTCCCACTGCCCTTGCCATGGAGAGTATGGTGCCGGTAAGGATGCCCGGCGTCGCCTGGGGCAACACCACTCGCCACAAGGTTTCAAATTTTGTTGCGCCAAGGGCATAAGAACCCTCTCGCACCGATTTTGACGCGGAGGACAATCCTTCTTCCGTTGCCACAACAACGACCGGCACCGTCAGCAACGACAGGGTAAGGGACGCCCAGAGTATGCCGCCGGTACCAAAGGTGGGCGTTGGCAGCGATTCCGAATAAAACAGGCTGTCAATGCCACCGCCGATGAAATAAATAAAGAACCCAAGGCCAAACACCCCAAACACGATGGAAGGAACGCCCGCGAGGTTGCTCACCGATATCCTCACCAGACGGGAAATGACGTTATCTCCCGCATATTCCTTGAGGTAAACCGCAGTCACTACACCCATGGGGACTACCGCTATGCTCATAATGAACACCATCATCACCGTTCCGAAAATGGCGGGGAATATGCCACCTTCCGTGTTTGCCTCCCGTGGCTCCGCAGATACAAATTCCCAAAACTTGCTGATGTAGAAACCCACTTTTGAGAAGACGCCCATCTTGTTTGGCGCGTACATCCGGATAATCTGAAAGACCGGCAATGTCCTTTCCCTGCCGTCTGAAATAGTGACAACCACCTCTTGTCTCCGCGCCTCTTGATATAATGCGGCCAGCAGGTTTTCTTGTGTGTGGTAGAGTGTCTCCTGTCTGCTCACGTCCGCCTGGACGTCATGCATCCTCGCCTGCACATCCGCGTTAGGCGGCAGCGCCTGTAAGCGCTTGAGCGCAAGGCGGTTTTTTTCCATAGCATAATTGATGTTTCCAATGGCGCTTTTCTCCACGTGCCGGATTTTCTTGTAGAGCGCATGACTTTCTTTGATGAGCGCTTTCAATTCTTGCTCTGAGACGGGTTTCGTATTTCCACCAACCTTCAGACCCTTTAAGAACCCGTACAGATTGCCCCACTCGCGCCTTTCGAATGCAAGCGCATCGGACGGATACTCACGCCGCATTACCGCTTCGTGGTCTACCCATTGGAAATCCAGTCCAAAGGCGTCCCGGTTCCCTATTTTTAATTTTGTTCGGTAGGCATCTTTTGTTTGAGGAATGGGTTCTGTTTTTGCGATTTCCCCCATAACTACAGAGCCATCTTTTAAAACAAACCTTACCATTTCATGCGGCCAAAACACGCCGAGACCTTTTACCATGATGAGGAGAATTAACCCCCCTATCATCAAAAGACTGATGGTAAGCGTGCAGGCGGTTAGCCAGATATAGGGGGTACCCGTCTTGATGATCTTTTTCATAATTTGCTATACCGCCTTTTCATTCTCTGCCTTACCATTTCCGCAACGGTATTTACCAGAAAGGTCGTTATAAAGAGGAGCAGGGCAGCCAGAAACAGCGTCCGGTACAGGGTTCCCCCCATAGGCGCCTCCGGTATCTCTACCGCAATGTTTGCGGCGAGGGCCCTGAACCCGGTAAAGATGTTCAAGTCCATAATCGGCGTATTACCGGTTGCCATGAGAACGATCATGGTCTCACCGACTGCCCTTCCAAACCCGATCATGATGGCGGAAAAGACGCCTGGGCTAGCCGTGGGCAGCACAACCCTCATGGCCGTTTGCCAGGGGGTTGCTCCAAGTGCAAGCGATGCCGATACCAGGCTCTTCGGCACGTTGTTCATGGCGTCCTCTGAGATCGTGAAGATGAGCGGGATTATGGCAAATCCTATGGCAAAGCCTACAATAACGGCGTTTCGCTGGTCGCATCTCAGACCCAGGATGTCGTTCAGCCACCGGCGATAGTCATCGTTAAACAGGAGATGCTCGCAATATCCGCTGAGTTGGATGGACACGTACGCGGCGATAATAATAAAGGGGATCAGGAAAATCGCCTCCGCGCCCTGCTTGTATCTGCCTTTCCATGAAGGTGGAATGTATTTCCAGAGAAAAATGGCAAGGAAGATAAATAAGAGAATGAAGAGCGGGAAGATAACGATGGCAGGGAAAATCTTTTCAATCAACGGCGCAAGCCACAATCCGGCAAGAAAGCCCAATACCACACTGGGGAGCGCCGCCATAATCTCAATGACGGGCTTAATCGGTTTCAAGGTTTTGTGCAGAAATTGTGACGTATACAGCGCTGCCAAAACGCCGACCGGCACGGCAAAGAGCATGGCGTATATGGTGCCTTTGATGGTGCCGAAAATAAGCGGCGTCAGGCTTAGCTTCGGCTCAAAATCATCCGTTCCGCCGGTTGACTGCCAGACGTATTCAGGTTTTTCATATCCCTCATACCATACGGCGCCAATAAGCGTTTTAAGCGTTGTTTCGGGATGTGGGTTGGAAATATGCCAGAGGTACAGGGTGTTGTTTTCATCAACGGCCAGCGCCCCGTTTGCCTTTGGTGAAAAGACGATGGTTGCGGGTCTGGCGGTAGTGGTAATGGTCAGCAGTGTTTGTTCTGAGGTTGCGTGGTTAAGGTTAATCGTTCCGTCGGATGCCGCCGTCAAAAATCCTTTATCTCTAAAAGAGGGGGCAATTGCTATGACGGAGGCATTATGGGATTTGAGGGTGTGTATTTTTTTTAGCGCCCAGCCGGACGCCAATGCCTCATCCCGCACCAGCATCCAGACGTTGACTCCTCCCCGTTGGTCGCCAACCACAAGGGAAACGTCGCCCAACAGGAACCCCAATGCCGTAATCGCCGCGTCTGACGCCTTTATTTTCTCAACCAGATAAGGGTTCTCCTTGTCGCTGATATTGAAATGGAACAACTCGCCAGTGGACGCCCCGACGTAAAGGTTTTCGAGGAAATGGTCAAGCGCCAGTGACGTTACTGCGGGAGGCCTTGCAAGTTGTTCATTGGGGGAACCAGGGTGTGGCGCGTCATTACGTCCCGCCCCGGAGATGAGGCTGGTGATATCCTGCGCAACCTCTTTTTTCTCTCCCCGGCCAAAGAGCGACGTTGTTTCTTCCGTAGCCCTTAATAACAATCGCCCATCTTCTGAGCTTGCAATCAACACCCTAGAGCTGTCGCTCTTCTTGCAGATGATGGATTTGAGCGGTTTCTTTAGCTCATCAAAGCACAGCGGTTCTTCCTCTGACACTTCGGGAGAGATAACCCTCACCCCCTGTTCAAACGATTCGGAGAAGCTGAGAGCAACCGTCAATAATCTTCCGTCATCCGTGCCGATAAACAGGTGATTATCCGCCATATCTACCGATGTGATCAACGCATTTCCCAGACCCGACAGCGGATGTTTTTTTATAACGGAGCCATCGGCCAGGGAAATAAATTCCATGAGGCCTTTTTTATAAAGGACGCATGCAATCTCCTGCTGATCATCCGTTTTGAGAGCAATCACGCTTTCGGATAACAGGAATGTCTTTTTGTCGATTACCCGGGCGTCCTTCAGGAGGGGATAGACCTCCAAAAAAATAAAAATAAAAAGCGCCAGGATAACAACAATAACAGCCGCACCACCGAGTTTAATAACCCAGTGGGCGGCTTTATCATTAAATCTTCTTCTTTTAAGGCTTTTCATGAAAACTACTCGATCTTCTTAAGTTCCTCTAGCACAACCGAGACCGGCAACGGAATGAAACCATCCTTTATAACAACGTCCTGGCCTCCCTTACTCATAATGAATCTAATAAACTCCTGAATGAGAGGATCGAGCGGCTGTCCGGGTTTCTTGTTAATATACACGTAAAGGAATCGCGCCATCGGATAGGTGCCGTTGAGGACGTTTTTAATCTCGGCTTCCTTATACGGTTCCCCATCTTTAAACGAAAGGGGCACGGTACGAACCCCAGAGGTTGTATAACCAATACCGCTGTAGCCCATGGCATATCGGTCTTCGTTGATACCCTGCACCACGGACGCGGAACCCGGCTGCTCTTTTACGGTATCTCTGAAATCTCCCTTATAGAGGGCGTGTTCCTTGAAATAGCCGTAGGTGCCTGACGCGGAATTGCGGCCGTAGAGACTGATCGGCCTCTTTGCCCATTCCCCGGTCAAACCAAGCTGATCCCACGTCTGCACGTCCACCTTGTATCCACCCTTGCGGGTCTTGGAAAAAATGGCATCCGCCTGGGGTAGGCTTAAGCCCTTTAATGGATTATCTTTGTTCACATATATCGCCAGGGCGTCCAGTGAAGTCCTTATTGCTGTGGGTTTGTAGCCATATTTCTTTTCAAAGGCGTCAATTTCGGTAGGTTTCATTGCCCTGCTCATCGGACCAATCTGGGCTGTGCCGGAAATCAATGAGGGCGGAGCGGTGGTGGAACCCTTGCCCTCTATCTGAATCTTTACGTTTGGATACACCTTGTTGAACCCCTCGGCCCAGTAGGTCATGAGGTTATTCATGGTGTCGGAACCGATACTGCTCAGGTTTCCAGAAACGCCGCCAGCCTTGGTATAGGGTTGTATATTTGCGTCAACCTTAATCTCTTCACCGGCAAAAGCGATACCGGCCAAACTAAAGCTCAAAAATGCCACTAACAGCAAAACTTTTTTTGTCATACCCTGTTTCCTCCTTACATTATTGTCTATTTAGGAACACTATGTTACTCAAATTCAAGGTGAAAGTCGATTCATTTATTGAAGTGGCGTTTGTCATATTCTACTACCGCTTCATCTGAATCGAATACGACTGTTTCATTATTCGTACCGTACCCTATTTTAGTAATACTTTTCCCCATTTCCCCCGTCTTTTCAAAGTTTGCCTTGCAGGTAGGCGAAGTAAAAACATACAGCCTGCCATTTTTTTCAACCTCACGGTAGGCCTTGATATTGGCCTTTCCCAGAATGTCTTTTACTCGGCGGGATTCGTATTCAACCACCGCACATTCTGAATCAAAAACGACCGTTTCACCCTTTTGCCCATGCCCTATCTTGATAATACCCTTGCCAAGCTCCCCTGATTTCTCAAAGGCGGCTTTACGGTCAGGCGAAGTAAAGACGTACAGCCTTCCATCCTTTTCGACCTCCTGATATGCACTTTCTTTTGATGGCGTTGTCTGCGACGATTCAGCAGCAAAGGATACGGCCATTTGCGAAATAGCATACCCCGGTATATGAGCTACCGCCATCGTGAAAAGCAAATACGATAACCTTCTGTAACCTTTTTCCATGCTCCTTTATTCCTCCTTAAAATTAGGCCTTACGGCGACTTTTTTTATACGTAGGGCAAGGCTTCAGCCTTGCTGACGTCTGAACACACACCAGGGGTTGCGCAAGACACTTATTGGTGTTCACACGTAAAGGACACGGGCACCGTGTCCCTACGTTGATTTGTGTTCAGACGCAAGGACACGGGCACCGTGTCCCTACGTTGATTTGTGTTCAGACGCAAGGACACTGGCTCCGTGTCCCTACGTTGAATTCCCTAACCGTTAAAATATAATCTGATACTGCATCCTGATCCTGTTTTCATTTTGGTCATCCAGGCCACCCTTCTCGGTCACAAAGTGTCCGACGTCCGTCTGTATCTTAGACCTGTGGCCTTTGAAGTAATAGTTTACACCCCCGGTATATTCTCTTTGGATGTCATTAGCTACATCTGTGTTCGGATCAAGCATGGAATAACGCACTGCAAATTCCAGTTTTTTTGGTAATACGAAATAACCCGCCTGGCTAAAGAAACCATTTGAATTCGTCGTTGCGCCGCTGTCTTCAGGATCGTCACTCCTCGCAAAACACTCGTTGTGCCATGAGGCGCCCCGGTATTTCATACTCAGGTCAACTAATCCCAGTACGCCATCGGAATTCACCTGTTTTACGTCCGTCTTTTTTGGATTAATAACCACGGAGGCTGCAACTGAGGCCCTAAATTTTTCCGTAAACTTCAAATCTGACTCATCAACGGTATCGTATTTCCCAAACGGGCTAAATCGTACATTGAACACGTACATAAGCTCATTGTCCAGATTATCTTCCGCTTTTGTCGTTCTCTTTTCGTCATCCTCGCCTGCCCCCTGAAACATCGCCGCATGGTATTCTATACGCCCCTCAAAGGGTTTTCCGTAAATATCAAACCCATAATCACGGTCCTGATCAAATAGTTCGCTGGCAATAGCCCTGTCCTGGAAGAGGAGCTTTGCAGAGGTGGACATCCTTTGCTGGTTAAAGGGCACCTTAAAATATCCAAGCTTGGCATTTAACTCTTCCATTGGGGTCCAGTATACGTAAAAATCCCTAACGCCAATGTCAAAACTATCCCCATCCATTTCGATATAGTAATGCGTCATTTTGCTGTATACATTACCACCAATGCAAAGCCTTGCCCGGCGGACGTCCATATTATTCGTGTCTACTTTCCCATAATCCTCATCATTATCTTTAAACCAATACCGAAATTGCATTCTACCCCCAATACCCAATGAATATTTTTCGTCTTTGGATTTAAACATAATAGAGTACTTTTCTTCATCGGGGGTGTAGTGGGCTGTAACTGAAGGCAAGCTGACGCCTAGTTTATTTCTCGCTTCGTCAGTGGATAGATAGTCTTCAAAGGTATGGATCATCTCTTCCTTTGTGGCAACCGGGGCAGGCGCTGCGCTCAGCGACTCTACACGGTTTTTTAACGCCTGTATCTGTTCTTGCTGCTTTTGAAATGATTCCTCCATCTGTTTTAACTGCCATTGCAAATAATCCCGATCGCTTCCTGATATCTCCTCGGTTTGTTCTGCCTCCCTGGCAAAGGTATTTCTCATGAAACCCCCACCCTGCACGCCACTCAATATCATTACTGACGATACTATATATTTCAAATACCTACTGCGCATAGCAACCCCTTTCTCTTTCCTTGAAAAAACACAGATATCAAAACAACTAACTGACGAAGAACATCATAACCATTGAATATTAAGGGAGTGTTAAGATTGTGTTAAGATTGTGTTAATTTTTAAAAAGACGGAAGATTCGTTTTTCAGGATTGATTGAAACTATTGAACTATTTTCCAGTAACGCTAACTGTGTTAAAGACGTTA
>CAYHFB010000119.1:0-9393 GCA_964355695.1 uncultured candidatus Brocadiaceae bacterium | reverse complement strand
GAGTAAAATAGGTTAAAAGACTTTTGAAAAAGTTTAAATTATGGCCGTTCGTAGTCTAACACGTATGCCACATAGCCCACTTCTGAGAGAGGGTGTCTTTTTGAAGAGGGTATGCTGTGCAAGGGCAGGAGTCTCGTTTGCCTGGTTAGGTACTTTTTGATGTGGAACTTGCAATATTTTATCAAAAGAATTAGAAATCCGTATGCCGGCTAACAGAGGCTTTGAGTCAGGACATTTCGATTTGACTGATAATTTTGAAATTATTGGCGAACAATTTTCGAAAACCTGATTTGTTTAGCGATAACCATGAAGCTTTTACCGCGTAATATGGCAATGCACTTAGGGTTGATCGGAGGTTGCTGTTTGCTGGGTTAAATGCTATAATTTAGGGCTTATAGGAATTTGCACGTCAATTATGCAGGTTTGCAGTCGTGTGTAATGGTAACCATTGCTACGACAAAGGCGTGTGCTTTGGGTCAGAAGAGACTTTTTAGGGAAAACGAAGCTCGTGCTTCTGGTGCGGGCACATTCTCAAGCTGGAGCTTGGGAACAGAGAGAATAAGCTGTGGCTTGATAACGAGGTTCAATGACACTGGTTTTTGTTTGACAATTCATATTTTTGATATATCCTGAGCTTTTTAATATTTTTGTAAAAACGTATATTTATCCATTCCGGCCAGTTTGCGAAGGAGTTTAATAGCATATTATGAGTCCTCTTTCCAAGAATTTCGTCCGTGCAAGCCTGATTTATTTCTTCATTGCGGCCATACTTGGCGTGATTATGATTTTCATGAAGGGTTATCCGGCGCAGTTGCTTTTTGCTCACGTGCATCTCAACCTGTTGGGGTGGATGTCCATGGTGGTCTTTGGGGTCGGCTACCACATCCTGCCGAGGTTTTCTGGTACGCCTTTGGCATATCCGAAGTTGGGCAATTTGCAATTTTATCTTGCAAATATCGGTCTTGTAGGGTTGGTGAGTTTCCGTCCGATACACCCCCTGGCTGAGATATTTGCTATTGTGCTGGTTGTATCGTCCGGTCTTTTTGTGTTCAATATTTGGATGAGTTTGTTACCGCCAAAGCCGGAACCTGAATAAATCATTAATCAAAAATGTAAGGAGATTCTGTAAAGAATGTATACGATAGGAATCGATATTGGTTCAATGTCGGCCAACGGAGTTCTGTTAAACGAGAAGAAGGAAATTCTTTCTTCCGTGATTATCCCAACCGGGGCCAGCAGTAAGAAGGCCGGTGAGAAGACTTACCAGCAAATACTTACGGAACATAAACTATCAGAAAAGGATATTGATTATATTATTGCCACCGGTTACGGACGCGTAAAGGTGCCGTTTGCCCAGGAAGTGGTAACGGAGATTACCTGCCATGCAAAGGGAGCCAACTATTATTTCCCGAATGCAAGGACGATTATTGATATCGGCGGACAGGACAGCAAGGTTATCAAGATCGATGCAAACGGAAACGTGCTGGACTTCGTTATGAACGACAAGTGCGCCGCCGGAACGGGGCGCTTTCTTGAGGTAATGGCCAGGACCCTCGAAATTGAGCTGGAGGACATGGGCGGTATCTCTTTGGCGGGGAAGGATAACGTCTCCGTCAGCAGTCTGTGCACGGTTTTTGCGGAATCGGAGGTGGTGTCCCTCGTTGGCGCCGACCATAAGACTGCGGATATATGCAGGGGATTGCACATTTCCATCGCCAAACGCATCACAGCCCAGGTAAAGAGGGTCGGGCTGGAAGAAGAAGTTGTCATGACGGGTGGAGTTGCCAAGAACATCGGGGTGGTAACGGAATTAGAGAGAACCCTCGGTTGCAAGATTAAGATAGCGGACGAGCCTCAAATCAACGGTGCGCTCGGAGCGGCGTTAATCGCCCTGGAAAAGGCGCGTTTAAAGGCGACTTCGGTTACTTCCTCTTCGTCTGGTAGTGTGTCCGGTTCGTCGGGTGCGACTTCCCTGGAATTTTCCGCAGAAGACAATACCCTGCCAAAGATAGGGTATTTTTGTTCCTATACGCCGGTAGAGCTTATACGCGCCGCTGGGTTTCACCCCGTCAGGATCAAAGGTTCGGACAAGGAATCATGCTCTGCCGACGAGGTGCTTTGCAGCAACATCTGCCCTTACATCAAGGCGGTCGTCGATCAAAAACTCAACGGCTATTTGGACGATTTTAAAGGAATGGTTTTTGTTAATTCGTGCGACGGGATGCGCAGGCTATACGATGCATGGATAAAGCTGGACGGCAAGAAAAACACCTTCAACTACATGCTTGACATCCCCAAAAACACCGATGACGACGCGGTTTTGTATTTTGCAAACCTGCTGAAGAATTTCAAGGAAAAGATGGAAAGTTATTTTACCCTGAAGATTAATAACGAGGATATCAACCGAAGTATTTCCCTTTACAACACCACAAGAGAAAAGGTTCGGCTCTTTCTGCAAAAGTATTGGAATGGTTACGTCGGGCCTTCCGGCTATGAGATATTTTCCCTGCTAAAGAAGGGGGTTAACGTCCTTCCTGAGAAGTTTACCGCATACCTGAACCACTACGCCAAGCAGGTGGAAGATATTCGCGATACGCGGGACGTGCCGCGTCTGTTCGTTTGGGGCAGTATTATGGAAAACGAGAACATCATAAAGGTGATAGAAGATGCGGGTGCAAAAGTGGTTGCTGAAGACCTCTGCAACGGTAGCCGGTATTATGACGCACAGATTAGCATTGGCAGCGACCCTATTCTTTCCATTGCCAGAAGATATATCAAACGCGCGCCATGCTCACGCATGGTCAACGTGCTGGAAAGGATCAATAACGCGCTGACCCTTATGCAGGAGAAATCCATTCACGGCGCGATTTATCACACGTTAAAGTTCTGTGACCACAATCTGCTTGATTATCCGTTGATTAAAAAGACCTTCCATGAAAAGAACGTCCCCCTTCTTCACCTCAATTGCGACTATACGATGAGCAGCGAAGGGCAGATCAAAACACGGGTAGAGGCTTTCCTGGAACAATTGAATTCCAATTCGAAATGACGTGATGTACGTTACAGGATGCGCGATGCGGGATTCTTGTGTTTGGGTGTTCCGTATTAAGCATCAAGTATTTTTTTATCGGTTTGAGGCTTTGCTTCGTTAATTTATGATATCTAAGCGCACAATCAAGGCTTGGGCAAAACGTTTACTGATGCGTTTCGCCCCCTTTCTGTTCAAAGAACTTTTGCGGTTTATCAGGCTATACTACTTCTTTTTTCGTGGAAACAAGAAAAAGGAACTGGTATCACTCCGCGTACAATCCCGCGTCGGCGTGATCCATTTGTTCGATACATACTCCCATCCCAAGCTTACGATCTGGACGACAATGTTTGTCCCCTCTGAAATATTATTTGCGATGGGACTCTATCCCTTTTGTCTTGAAATCGGCGCCGCGCTTTTTGCGAATCTGGGGCAGAGTTCACTCGGGCTTTTAGAGGCGGAATCATTCGGGGTTCCTACGGATATTTGCACCTTTCACCGCTCTGCAATTGGCCATACCTTAAGAAACTTGTTTCCCAAAAACGTCCTTCAGGCGGCGACAACAACCTTATGTGACAATAACACAAAGACGATGAAGATATGCGAAACGATATCGGGAAAGGATACCGTCGTTCTCGATGTGCCGTACGAAGCCGATGACTATTCCATAAAGTACCTTGCAAAACAATTGGAGGATTTTACGAAACGGCTTGAGGTCGTGACGGGAAAAAAGATGACTCAGGAAGCGTTTGAAAAGGCGATTCAATACTCGAATCAAACCCGTGAAAAAATACTTGAGATTAATGAGTTAAGAACAGACCCCTATTGCCCGTTGACGGGCAGCAATGCCCTGGGGTTTATGTTTCAAACATACCTGTTAATCGGCTCGAAACTGTCACTTCAATTCTTCGCTTCCCTGGCGGCTGAATTACGTGAGAAAATAGACGAACTGAAGGCACAGCCTGATATGGCGCCGAAAAAGGATTTGATCAAAATACTCTGGCTGGAGTTAAAGCCCTATTTCCAGATTGATTTCTTGGAAAAAATGGAGAAAGAGCAAGGGGTAAAAATCGTATTCGAAGAAACGAATCATGTGTACTGGGACGCGCTTGACCCTCGCAAACCGTATGAAAGCCTTGCCAGGAAACTTATTATAAATCACTATAACGGCCCCCTGGAACGCCGCGTTGAGGTCACCAAGATGCTTGCAAAAAAATACCAGGTAGACGGCGTAATAGTATTTTCATCCTGGGGCTGCCGCAGAAACAACGCCGCCGTGCCGACCTTGAAACGGGAATTGAATAAAGCAGGCTATCCTCTGCTCAGTCTTGACGGCGATTGTGTCGATGACCACAATTACATGCCGGGACAGTTTTCCACCAGAATTGAAGGCTTCCTTGAAATGATACGCGCACGAAAGGCTACTGCCCAAACGCAGGAAGCCTGTGCCGGTTGTGCAGGCTAACAAAAGCCTGCTGATAACAAGCTTGTTATACATCGATAATTTCCTTCCGCCATGTATACACCCCGTAGCTCAGGGCTTCAGCCCTGATGGATTCCGGCATTGCACTGCACGGCAGGAAACCGCACACAAAATGCCTGCGCCATATTAATCGCGACAACCATCAAACCTGAAGGTTTGAGCCACAAAACATATACCAGGTTTCACGCAAACACATAATATCTAAAAATAATATAGATGGTGGACAAGACTAACGTCTCTAAGGTGATCGGTATCGAATAGAGGAGGAATTTTCTGAAGGTTATGGGGTAACCAGCCTTTCCGGCAAGGCCGAGGGTGATGACGTTTGCTGAGGCGCCAATCGGGGTACCGTTTCCGCCGAGGCAGGTGCCTAATGCTAAAGACCACCAAACGGGCATAAGGGTTGCGTGCTGAAGAAGGGGCGTTAGGCCCCATTCGCCCGGCAATACGGCCTCTGCCGTATCCTTCACCAAAGGGATCATGCTTGCCACAAAAGGGATATTGTCAACAATCGCCGAACCTATCGCTGAAAACCACAAAATTACAATCGATAGGGTAAACATGCTCCCGGCAGTTGGATTTGTTAGCGTTATCAAACCTTCGGAAAGTTTCGAAATGAGGCCGACCTTGACAACGCCACCCACAATAATGAACAATCCGATAAAAAAGAAAAGGGTTGGCCATTCCAAATCCCGAAGGACGTGATGAACGTCCGCTTTTGAGATGATAAGCAGCACGGACGCGCCCAGGAGGGCTATGGTCGCCGGTTCGTAGTGAAACATTCCATGGAAAACAAATCCGATCATGACCAGCCCTAAAACACTAAGCGATTTTATTAACAAACCTTTGTCCTGAATCAAGGCATATTCGTCCATAGCCATTATCTTCAATCGCACCTCTTCTTTAACGTGCAGCTTTTTCCCGAAGATGAGTTTCATGGTCAGGATAAACCCGGCAAATATGAATATTACCGCGGGCGTCAGGTGATAGATAAAGTCCATAAAGGTAAGCTGTACCTTGCTGGCAATCATGATGTTAGGGGGGTCGCCGATGAGTGTCGCCGTGCCGCCGATATTGCAGGCCATGATCTCTGAAATCAAAAAGGGGAATGGGTCCAGTTCCAACTCCTCCGCAATGAATAGCGCTATCGGGACGATAAGCAAAACGGTCGTAACGTTGTCAAGCAGCGCGGATGCAAGTGCCGTTATACACGCAAAGAAAACGAGGATCGTGAAGGGCTTGCCTTTTGCAAGTTTTGCCGATTTAATCGCAATAAATTGAAATATCCCCGTTTTCTTAAGGATATCGACGATGATCATCATACTTATCAGGAGGAAAATTACATTATAGTCTATTGCATACAGTTCGTCATAAAAGGCCTCGTGTTGAGTGACGACTTTAAGGATAATCATCAATCCGGCGCCAATCAATGCCACCTTCGTTTTGTCAAGCTTTTCTGAGACGATTAATCCGAACGATACAAGAAATATTAGTGTGGCAATCCAAAAGACCATAACGCCTGCTTCCTCACTTTTTATTAAAATAATTGATTATCTCGTTTGAAAACGTAAAATAGAGTAGCACAAAAAACCGTTAATTAAAAATGTAAAATTTGCAATCGGACGTGTTTTTTGCATGTGGCTTGTTATATAAGCGGTAATTTTTTGCGAAAGGGTGGGGATAGAGAATGAAGGTTAAGGACATTATGAGCACGGACCCAACGGTGGTGCCAATCTCAGGCACGTTTTTAAATCTTATGGAGATACTCGGAAAGATTCGATTTCACATCATATTCGTGGTTGACGAGCATGAAAAGCTTGCCGGGGTTGTAACGGAGACGGATCTTTTGAAGGTGCTTATGCCAAAATATCTGAATATGAATGATTCGTTGTTTTCGATTATGGGGGAAGGTTATTTTGACAAAAGGTGTCAGGAGTGCAAGAATTTAAGTATTACTGAAATTATGTCAAAGCCGGTTATGGCCGCTACCGCAAAGGAGGACGACACGATAATCAAGGTGGCCGCCGCCTTGCTGAACAAGAAAATTCATGCCGTTCCCGTGTTACGAGACGGCAAGATTGTAGGGATTGTGTCCCGGTTACTTCTTTTGCGTTACATGACGAAGGTTATCAATCAGAAGTAGCTTTTTCATTTTTCTTGACAACGTTACCTATAGACATTAGATTATTTCATTCTTTAAGTGCAATCCTGAATTTCGGATAACGCTTTTTATAAACCTATCACCTTTTTGCGCAAAAATACCTCCACATGAAAACCCTGACCGAGTACCTCACCTTCAACACGAAAAAGCAGCGCGAGTTTATTAATATTACCAGAGAAGTAGAGCGGGTATTTCAAAAAAGCGGCGTCAAAGAGGGTATGGTGCTGATTGCCGCCATGCACATAACGTCCGGTGTCTTTATTAACGACGCGGAACCGGGGCTTCACCGTGACATCGAAGAGTGGCTCCTCAAACTGATCCCGGAGGGTCACGATTATTACCACCACAGGACCGGGGAGGTTAATGGTGACGCGCACCTCAGAAATCTCCTTATTGGCCACCAGGTAATCGTGCCGGTGACCGAGGGGAAGCTTGACCTGGGTACCTGGCAAAAGATATTTTACGCTGAATTTGACGGGCAGCGCAGCAAAAGGCTTATTATTAAAGTTATGGGAGAATAAGGCGTCTTATTCATAAACATGCAAATCAACCAACCACAATCGAAAAATTACGTAAACGAAGAGGCGCCGTGCATCCTGGCGTGTCCGATCCGGCAGGACGCGCGCGACTACGTGCAGCTCATTGCCAGAGGCCGGTTTGACGAGGCGTTCCAGGTGGTACGGGCGCGGAACTCGCTGCCTTCAGCGTGCGGGCGTATATGCACCCACCCCTGTGAGACAAAATGCAGGCGGAACAGCACGGATAGACCGGTAGCTATTGCATGGCTTAAGCGCTTCTTGGGTGACCATTATTCTAAAGAACAAAAAAATCCGTCTGAGGGAAAGTATGCTGAAAAAATCGCCATCATCGGCGCCGGACCCGCCGGGCTGACCGCTGCCAATGACCTGGCACTCCTGGGCTATCCATGTACCATCTTTGAAAGTAGCCCGACGCCAGGCGGCATGATTCGTATGGGCGTGCCGGCCTATCGCCTGCCGCGTGACGTCATCGACCGTGACGTTGAATTTATCAAAAAACTGGGCGTGGAAATTAAGTACAACACCTCTCTTGGCGTAGACTTTACCTTTGAGAGTTTGAAGAAAGAGGGTTATGCGTCTGTTTTTCTCGCCGTCGGATTACAAGACAGCCGCACCTTGAATATCGAAGGCGCACAGCTTGAAGGCGTGCTGAAGGGGATAGCGTTTTTGCACGAGGTAAACACCACCGGTAAGGCAAAGATCGGCAAGAACGTGCTGGTAATAGGCGGTGGAGCGGTCGCTATGGACTGTGCGCGGACTGCACTGCGGCTGAAACCACAAAAGGTGAGCATAGCCTGCCTTGAATCAAGGGAGGAGATGCCGACGACCGATTTTGAAATCGAAGAGACCGTTCATGAGGGGGCGATTTTGAATAACTCGGTCGGTCCGAAACGGATAGTCGGCAAGGATGGCAAGGTGGCCGGGCTGGAAACCCTTAAGGTAAAATACGTCTTTGACGAGCAAAAACGCTTTAATCCGGCCTTTTATGAGGGTTCTGAGTCCGTTCTTGAAGCGGACACCATCATCATGGCAATAGGACAGGCCTCGAACCTTACCTTTTTAAAAGGGCAGGAAAATATCAAGGTTACACGGGGCGGCACGATCATTGCCAATCCACAAACCTTTAACGTGGACGTCCCTGGTATTTATGCCGGAGGCGATATTGTGCTGGGCAGGGGTACTATGACCGAAAGCATGGCTCATGGCAAAAAGGTGGCTATCGCCATTCATAATACCCTGAGGGGCGCGACGGTAAATGACGAGAAGTGGTTTGACAAGCCTGCCGTTCCCGATATCGAAACGGCAAAAATCGGCCTTATCAAAAAAGAAGAGAAAGAAGAAATGCCCGCCATGGCCTCAGAGCATAGGTTGAACACCTTTGACGAGGTAGAGTTGGGGTTTACCCTGGACGCCGCGGTAAGAGAAGCCCAGCGGTGCATGAATTGCGGCGCGGGCGCCATGGTGGATGAAAACCTTTGTGTGGGTTGCGTTACCTGCGTGCGGGTGTGCCCGTTCGACGTGCCAAGGATCAAAAGGGGCAGCACAACGGCCTCTATCGACGGCGATTGCCAGTCCTGCGGGCTTTGTATCGTGGAATGTCCTGCAAAGGCCATCACGTTTAAGACCCCTTATGAAGACCGCGGGAAAGACGCCCTTGAAGCGGTTTTTAAAGACAAACATATCCGGGGAATAAAACCCCTGGTTATTAACTTTTACTGTCAATACGGCGCATACAACGAAGGCAAACAAGCAAATACGGCTGAGTTGCTTATTTTCCATTACAGGAGGGTCGGCGTGTTGGGGTTAGGCAAGGTAGACCCGTCGTTGTATCTCAAGGCATTTGAATTGGGCGCTCATAGCGTATTGGTAACGGCGTGTAAAGACAACACCTGTCACTTTTGCAAAGAGCAGGAATGGATTGAAAAACGCGCGAAATATACCACCCGGCTTCTTGTTGGATTGGGGATAGACGCCAAACGCTTTCAAACCCATTTTGTTACTTCACAAAACGGCAAGGAAATTATTGAAATTGCCTTTAGGATGGTTGAAGACGTGAGGGATATCGTTTAGTACCTTACCGATTCAAAACGGTAATAAAAAACAAGTTATTTTGTTGTCATATCCGGAAATCCCTCTGTAGAAGCGGCGAGTAAGGCATTTTATAATGTACGGTTTTTCTATT
>CAYHFB010000118.1:0-9454 GCA_964355695.1 uncultured candidatus Brocadiaceae bacterium | reverse complement strand
GGAATTTCAAACCGGTAGCGCACCCGTCTCGGTTGCGCGGATGAAAGTCGCCGAATGCCTAATTTAATAGCTGTGTTTACCTCTTTTTTCCTGATAATAGAGGATGCCGAAGCCGATAAGTGTTGCAGAAAAGGCTAAAACAAATAAAAGCATTAACGAAGCGGCTGGAGAAAAAGTTTGTTGCTCACTAACCGCTATGCGCAATGTATCCTGAAGCTTCTGCTGCCCCTCTGCGTCCTCCGCGCCCTCTGCGGTAACGCATTTACTCCAGCGCCTACTTCCTCCCGCTAGCCGCCACCTTATTAATCGCGCTCAAATATGCCTTAGCGCTGGCCTCTATAATATCGGTGCTTACTGCACGTCCGCCGAAAATCTTGCCGTTTACGTCAACGCTTACCTGGACTTCACCCACGGCGTCTTTCCCACTCGTCACGGCGCGGATGTTGTAATCTTGCAGCTTGCCGTGTATACCCGTTGACAGGTCTATCGCCTTGAAAAGGGCGTCAATAGGCCCGTCGCCCGTGGTGATATTATCAACCAAACTGCCGTCTTGCAGCTTGATCCGTACCCCAGCCGTTGGCACCGTATTCGGTCCGCAACTGATGCTGAGGCTTTCCAGTTGGAATATGGATGGTACGTCCATTTTCTCTACGCCGATTATGGCCTCAATATCCTCGTCAAAAATCTCCTTCTTCTTGTCGGCAATGTTTTTGAACTCTGCAAAAGCCCGTTCAAATTCATTTTCCAACAGGTCGTATCCCAACTCCTTAATGCGTTCTTTAAAGGCGTGCCGCCCCGATAGCTTACCGAGTACCAGCTTGTTATTAAGCAGGCCAACATCCGCCGGTTTCATAATTTCGTAAGTCGAACGCTCTTTAATCATTCCGTCCTGATGCACCCCAGACTGATGCGCAAAGGCGTTTTCTCCGACAACGGCCTTATTTCTCTGCACACGCAGCCCGGTCAGCGTGCTTACTAACCTGCTGGTGGCGATAATCTCGTTGGTGACAATGCGTGTGGAACACTGGTAAAAATCGTGTCGCGTCTTGAGCGCCATAACGATTTCTTCCAGCGCCGCGTTTCCCGCGCGTTCTCCTATCCCATTCACGGTGCACTCCACCTGCTGCGCGCCTGCCTTAACGGCCGCCAACGAATTGGCGACGGCCAGACCGAGGTCGTTGTGACAATGGACGCTGATCACCGCCTTATTAATGTTTTTTACCTGCGTCCTCAATTCGCGGATAATTGAGGCATAATGATCGGGCACCGAGTAACCCACGGTATCGGGGATATTAACGGTCTTTGCACCGGCGTCGATAACGGCCTCCACCACCTGACAGAGAAAATCCAGTTCCGTCCGGGATGCGTCTTCCGGTGAGAACTCCACGTCATCCACGTACTTCAAGGCGGTTTTTACCCCTTTGTAGGCAAGGGCAAGGATTTCCTCCTTGGCTTTTAGCAGCTTGAATTTCCTATGGATTTCCGACGTGGCCAAAAAGACGTGAATCCGCGGCTTTTCAGCCTTTTCCAGCGCCCGCGCAGCGCTCTCGATATCCTTTTCAACGGCGCGCGCAAGCGCCGCAATGGACACCCCCCGGATTTCCTTTGCAATCCGGCTGACCGACTCGAAGTCCCCTGCCGAAGTCACCGGGAACCCGGCCTCAATAATATCCACGTTCAGCAGCATCAGTTGCCTGGCTATCTGCACCTTTTCGTGGATATCCAGGCTAGCGCCGGGCGATTGCTCGCCGTCACGCAGCGTTGTATCAAAAATCAGAATGTTGTTAGTCATCGTAGTATTGCTTTCTTAAAATGTTGAATAGTAAGATTTTACTACATGTTTTTGCCACATTCAATGATTAATTCAATGGTAAAGGAATTCCACCTGCTTGTGTTGGGTAGTTTGACCTTTTTTTGGAGTGCCGTAACCGTGTTACTGCCTGCATTAACACGGTCAACGCACCATCACTTGAAGAGATTTGGGCATGGAAGGAGAAGATTTATCAAGAGACAAAAGATATGACGATGGAAGACCGTGTCAAAACAATCAAAGAAAATGCGGTGAAAATTAATCAGCGGTATGGATTAAACCTAATGATTGTAAGTAATGAAGTTCCTGTGGCCCATTCCGTAGTTGGTGTAGGGACACGGTGCCCGTGTCCCTTTACGTGTGAACACCAATATAATTTAATGTTTAGGAAATTCAAAGTTGCCACAAAGGCACTAAGACACCAAGGTATTTCTTTGTGGCTTCGTGTCTTAGTGGCGAAAAAGCCGCCGAAGGCCTAATTCAATTTGCCAGTAAAAACGAACTCCGTCCCTATTTGTCTCCTTCATCCCAACCGATTTTGTCAAGAAAGTCGTCGTATTTCCCCAAAAATACCTGCGCATTCTCCTGGTTGAACACGATCAATTTTGTGGCAATGTCGCGCAGAATCATTTCGCTGTGGGTAATAATAATGACCGCACCTTCGTATTCGTCGAGCTGCTCGGTGAGCTCTTCTATCGACTCAATGTCCAGGTGGTTGGTCGGTTCGTCAAGGAGCAGGAGATTCGTCGGGTTGGCCAATATCTTACCCAGCAATACGCGGCTCCGTTCACCGCCGGAAAGCACCTTTATGCTCTTTTCCGCCGTGTCGCCGGGAAACATCATCGCGCCAGCGAGACTGCGGAGGCGTTGGTTGTTGAGCGTCGGGTTCGCGCTGCTCAACTCCTCCAGTATGTTCATTTTTACGTTGAGCCGCTGGATGTTCGTCTGTCCGAAGTGGCCTATTTTTATAGCAGGATGGGTGCTTACCCCACCGGTAATCGGTTTCAACTCGCCGGCGAGAATGTTCAGCAGCGTTGATTTCCCTTTGCCGTTTTTCCCGATGATGGCGATGCGGTCCTGCGCCCCGACCGAGAACGTCAGGTCTTTAAACAGCGAGTTGGCCGGATTGCCGTCGTAGGCGAACGATAGGTTGCGCGCCTCCATCACGACTTTGCCGGGACATTTGTCGTAGTTAAAACGGAACGCCAGCATGGCGTCATGGTCAAGCTTTTCGATACGCTCCATCTTGTCCAGCAACTTCAAGCGCGACTGGGCGCGTCCGGCCGTGCTTGCGCGCGCCATGTTACGTGCCACAAACTCCTCAATCTCCTTTATTCGTTTTTCCTGGTGGACGCGGCTCTTTTCGTGGATTTCGTCCTCATGGTCGATTGTCTCGAAGAAGGTGACGGTGTCCCCCTTCAACTTGCGGAGCTGCCGGCGGATGATCCCCATGGTGTGGGTAGTAACCTCGTCCATGAAACCCCGGTCGTGTGTGATAATGATGACCTCCCCCTGGAAAGAGCGGAGCCAGCCCTTGAGCCAGCGAAGGCTGACAATGTCGAGGTAATTGGTCGGTTCATCCAGCAAAAGCATGTGTGGGTTTTGCACCAGCAGCTTTGCCAGGTTCATCCGTATCTGAAAGCCGCCGGAAAAACTCTCCGGCGATTTTTCCATGTCCGACTCGGTAAAACCCAGGCCGAACAGTATTTTTTCCGCCTTCCAGTGGTCGTATATTTCGTCTTCCGAAAGGGCGGTAGCCACCTCATCCAGCACCGTTTTCCGGGTGAATTTGAGGTGCTGCTCCAGCGCTCCTATTTTGTACCCTTTGGGTATACTGATGATGCCGCTGTCTGGTTGCTCTTCCTTCAGGATGAGGCGGAAGAGTGTTGATTTACCGCTGCCGTTACGCCCAACAAAGCCTACTTTTTCGCGCGGGCCGATGCTCAGGGATATGTCGCCATACAACTCCTGCTTGCCGTAGGATTTGGTTAGGTTGCTTATTTGTATCATGTTGTTATCCACCTAAAATTAAATGCCGTTAAAATTGAATTCGACATTGTACCAGTTTGCAAGCGAAGATGGAAGAAAATTATGGGGTTTTGGGGGAATTGTTCACACGGAGACTGGCGATATTGCCATGCGCGGCAAGCGAAGCTGAATCAAGGGGATATCGCAACCACAAACCAGGCGAAACTGAAAGCCCTTTTTTCAGGATAAAATCCCTCTCCACCAAATTTACCTTTTTATCGTTGCCTCATGACGGACTATAGGATACAATACCCGTCCTTTTTATTATTTTGAGGATACAAGGAGCATGTGCTATGTTAAAAAAGAAATTTGTTAAAGAGAAGTGTGTTACCTGCAAGCAGTGTATGATCGAATGCGCCGTGAGGCATTCTTCGTCCCGTAATATATCTGAGGCTTTTTCAGAAACACCAAAGCCTCGCTTCCGCCTGCAGTTGTCCATAAGAAAAGACAAGCCGCACATGACGGTGTGCCAGAATTGCGCAAAACCAAAGTGCAGGGATGCGTGCGAACATGGGGCCATTACAAAATACGAAGATGGCAACGTAATTATAGACACCACCAAGTGTGTCGGATGTTGGGAGTGCATTGGGGCGTGTCCCTTTGGCGCAATTACCAAAGATACCGAACTTAAATTCGCCTTCAACTGCGACGACTGCAAAGGATTCAGCACCATGGCCTGCGTAGCGGCATGCAAGACCGATGCGTTGGTATACACGGATAAGTATGTAACTGCGTAGTGTGGGCAGTTCCCACCTTATCCGGCTC
The DNA here is from genome assembly GCA_964355695.1 of uncultured candidatus Brocadiaceae bacterium. GTDB lineage: Bacteria > Planctomycetota > Brocadiia > Brocadiales > Brocadiaceae > JACVXV01. The sequence continues at coordinate 4,851 of CAYHFB010000118.1, read as the reverse complement.
TTCTAGAAAAGCTAAGCAAGGGCTTCAGATACAGGCGCATTACCAAGCTGGAGCTTGGGAACGAGAAATTACAACGTAACGTTATGCGAACCCTATGATAGTTACCATACATCAGCCACAATATTTGCCGTGGGTCGGCTATTTCGACAAAATAGACCGTGCTGATGTGTTTGTGCTGCTGGACAACGTTCAGTATAAAAAGAACGAGTGGCAAAACCGCAATCGAATTAAAACCGCACAGGGATGGCAGTGGGTTACCGTGCCGGTTATGCACAGCCATACCGAAAGAATTACTGAGGTAAAGATTAACAATACCGTAGACTGGTCCAAAAAACACCTGCACGCTTTAAAGTACCATTACGCAAAGTCACCTTTTTCCAGGGAATTCATGGGGTTTTTTGAAGAAATGCTTTCTGCCCGATGGGAACGTCTGGTGGAAATCAACGTCCACGCCATTCAATACCTGTGCAAAGCGCTGGGTATTCGGAAGGAAATCCTGATGGCATCCGGTATTCCTTCACTCCGGGAAGAACCTACCCACCGGCTCATCGATATTTGCAAACACCTTCACGCGGACACCTATTTATCCGGCAAGGATGGCGCAAAATACATGGACTTGGAAGCATGTGCACGGGCCGGGATAAACGTCACGTTCCAGGACTTCCAGCATCCGGTATATCCACAGCTTTACGGGGACTTTGAACCGTGTATGTCCGTTGTTGATCTGCTGTTTAACTGTGGCGGCGATAGCCTGAAAATCTTGCGGGGGCAAAACAAATAATGAAGGTATTGGCAATTGGCGCACATCCTGACGACATTGAATTCGGCTGCGGCGGTTCCCTTGTATCGTTTGGGAAGAAAGGCCACCCGGTATTTTTGTTCATTATAACGATGGGTGAGATGGGTGGAGACAGCACCATCCGCAAGGCAGAGCAGATGAACGCCGCGAAAATACTCGGCGCGAGCGACGTCTTCTTCAGCGATTATCCCGATACCCAGATACCGGTGAACAAGCAGTTGATCTCACGGATTGAGGACGTCCTGCGCAAGGTCGAACCAGACATCATATTGGTGAACTACCCGGACGACACCCACCAGGACCATCGAAACCTCGCGTCCGCCACGGTATCCGCGACACGATACGTTCGAAACGTCCTGTTTTATGAAGGGCCGACGACACAGAAATTCATCCCCAACGTCTTCATTGACATCGGCGACGTCCTCGACGAAAAACTATCCGCATTAAGCGCCCACACTTCCCAAACATTGAAAACAAACATAGAGGGTCTTTCCATCCTCGATCTGGCAAAAGCAGCAGCAACCTTTCGGGGCATTCAGGGACGGGTAAAATTCGCCGAAGGGTTTGCCTCTGAACGCCTTTTCTTCCCGATAGAACAAAACACGAAGTAAGCTTCGGGAAAACGCATATTTGCAAAGCGAAGAACCTCTTCGCCCTACCAGGTCAACCGTCCCCGGTTGACATCAGGGATGCGGTAATTCCTAACATACCGCTTCTTAGGGTAAAGAGAATATCAAAGTTCAGCAAAGCGAATATCGAACAAGTCGTCATGTTGCATTTGCAACACCCAGAAACGATGAAAATGAGATTTCAGCCATATCGCATTGGGATATTTATACTTACACATTTTTGTTGTGCCTTATTTTTGAACCAGGAATTTTGTTATGACAAGCGGGGACGCTTGTCCGACCGGAAACGGATTGAAATTTTTCTACCATTAAAACTATGACAAATCGTTCCATAATGATACAAGGCACCGGCTCACACGTGGGGAAAAGCATCCTGGTGTGCGCCTTGTGCCGTATACTGAAGCAGGATGGCTACAGGGTTGCGCCTTTTAAGTCGCAGAACATGGCACTGAACTCCTTTGTAACGAAAGACGGAAAGGAGATGGGCCGGGCGCAAGTGGCACAGGCCGAGGCAGCGGGGATTGAGCCAGTGGTAGAGATGAACCCCATACTTCTTAAGCCTACCGGTGATTGCGGTTCTCAGGTGATTGTCATGGGCAAACCCGTAGGGAACATGACCGCCAGGGAGTATTATCAGAAAAAGAGTAAATTTGTTTCCATCGTAAAAGAGGCTTACGAGGTACTAAGTAGCCAGGTTGATATCGTAGTTATCGAAGGTGCGGGCAGCCCGGCTGAGATAAACCTGAAGGATGGCGATATTGTCAATATGGGTATGGCCGAAATGGCGTCGTCGCCCGTATTGCTGGTTACCGACATCGACCGCGGTGGCGCATTCGCCTGGGTTGTCGGGACGTTAGAGTTGTTAACAGCGAGTGAAAAGGACAGGGTAAAAGGCATTATCTTCAACAAGTTCCGCGGGGATAAAGGTATATTAAAACCGGGATTGGACATGCTGGAAGACCGTATCCACAAACCCGTCGTGGGTGTGATACCTTACATGCACAATCTCGGCATTGATGACGAAGATTCCGTTTCGCTTGAGTATGAGCATTCTGAGAGTCTAAAAGGTAACGGGGCATGGCAGAATTCCGCGATTTCAGCGGCGTCCCACCTTCAGCCTGTCACAGACGTCGCCGTAATCAAACTGCCCCGCATATCCAATTTCACCGACTTTAACGCCTTCTCCCATGAAAAAGAGGTAAAGGTACGGTTTGTAGACAGGGCCGGGGACGTTGGCCAACCGGATTTGCTTATCCTCCCGGGGACAAAAAACACGATAGGCGATCTACAGTTCCTGCGGGAACGGGGTATTGCCGGCCAAATAATACGGCTTGCAAAAGAGGGCACGATGGTCATAGGTGTTTGTGGCGGATACCAAATGCTGGGTATGCAGATTAACGACCCCTGCCACGTGGAATCACCGGAGGATGGCGTCCAGGGTTTGGGTTTGCTGAACGTTGCCACTACCTTTGCCCCGGAAAAGCAAACCTTTCAGATGAAGGCGCAGGTAATAAAATATGAGAATTCGTTTTACGTAGATGGCGAGTTAACCGGGTACGAGATACACATGGGAGAAACCGTCTCCAGCGGCAACAGTCCCGCAAAACCATTCGCGCAAATTAGTGAACGGGCGGGAAAGGCAGTAAAAATATTCGATGGCTGCGTTTCCGACCGGGGCAACGTGCTGGGAACCTACATTCACGGCATTTTCGACAATGACGGGTTCAGGGCAAGGCTTATTAAACATCTGAGGTTGAAAAAGGGCCTCGAATCTGTAGATGGAACGGTTTTGAGTTATTATATGAGAAAAGAAGAGAAGTACAACACCCTGGCCGATATCGTGCGCGAAAATGTTGATATGGCGATGGTGTATAAAATACTGGGGATGGATTAGCACGAAACGGGTACGGCTGTTTATCGCGCGACAACGTCTCAAGCCAAAAGCAAGAATATGTATGGTGGGTGAGTTCTTCACTGCCATTACCCGGCACATGGCAATTCTCCCATAATCCAACACCATTACTTCCCCTTTTCGTTGTTTTGTTTTGCTAAATAAACTTGCAATCATATTCGTTTTTGCTATAGTGTATGCCTCATAGTAAAATGCTATTTTCTTTCATCTCGTCAATTCAAGAGGAGTAATTATGAGTATTAACAGAAATGAGAAGTGTCCCTGTGGGAGCGGATTAAAATATAAAAAGTGTTGTTTGGGGAAGGAATCAATAAAACCTCAAGTCCCTGTTTCGTCTCATCCAATGAAAAGCTATCAAGGCTCCTCCCGAAATGGCGGTATTAACATTCGACCTTACACCATTGCAAAATTTGTTGACGAAGAAATAGCATTACATGGAACAAAGAAGGCTAGCCCTACGAAAATTATTTGGACTCCAACAAAGGTTCGGGCGCTTACTACCGAGGAGATCGTCAGGAAAATTGAATCTGCAGGTATCACTTTTGATGAGGCGGCATTTTTGACAGAATGTAAAAAACAGAAAAGCGCGTGGCAGGCGTCTAATATATGGATAAAGGTAGCTCGTCCAAATTTAAGCCCGGAGATGGATGATTTTCTAGGACTTGCTGCATGTATTTTATGGGAGCGCTTAAATGCGCCTCACGTCTCTTATGAAATGCTTGATGATCTGATGCAGGCGGGTTACAAACTTCAGGATAATAACGAAAAGGCGGCTTGTGATATTTGGTGGAAAGTTTGGAATACCTGTAAAGAAAATATTCTTCACCACTCTATACCGATTAATGAAGCTGACGATGAGTTTAGTGGAACACAAAGCCTGTCGAACTGGTGTCAGGATTTTAGCATAGAACTTTTAAATGCTTCACGGGATGATCGTGAATATGCAAAGCGTGGTGTTGCTTTTTGCTCAGAATATTTAAGTTACTTCGGTGATGATAAGAAAAATCATAGCTTCGTGAGCGATATGGCTGAAATGTATGCTCTCTCAGGTGATCAGGAAAAGGGGGAAAGCTTGATGCGCGAGTTTATAGAAAAACACCCCAGTCTTGCAAGAGGTTACGTTATGCTCGTCAATGTCATGTCACTTCGGAAACATAATGGTAGAGATGTAAGTATTGAAGAGCAACTGAAGGTGTTAGAGCAAGCGAAAGCATATCCGGTGGTAGATGGTCAAGATTATGGTTTGAGTGATCAAATTGCCAAATTAAAGGCCGGCCTGAAAAACAGGAAACAAGCCTCTGCTTAGTTAGGGACAGGGCGGTAGTTTGCGTCCAATGCCACCTTTGCCATGAACTCCGTATCAAAACTCTTTCTCATTTTCCAGACCTTCCTTTCTCTTACTTATCTTACCAAAAAAGCATCTTAACTACTGGTCTGAAAAAGCCCGTCCATTATAACAAACAGGTCGCCCCTCCAGGGCTAAAGAAAAAGCAGCAACCTTGCACGGCAAC
>CAYHFB010000117.1:2187-9534 GCA_964355695.1 uncultured candidatus Brocadiaceae bacterium | reverse complement strand
GGAACTATAAAATTCTAACATCGTTAGCAGATACGGTTATTATACGTTTGTTGCTTAATGCCGTGCATCAAGCACCTTTTCAACGGTACAGGCTTCCCTCTTGCCGGCGCCTACGAGGGCGTCCTCGACGGCAAGTTCCGCGATCTTCCTGCATAACGACGGGAAGGATATACCGGCCGCGTGAGCCGCCTTGGGCAATAAACTCTTTTCGGTAAAGCCGGGAATGGTGTTTATTTCCAGCAAGTAGAATTCACCCTCTTCGTTCATCAGCATGTCTACCCTTGAAAATCCTTTGCAGCCAAGTACCCGATGAGCGTTCTCCGCAAGTTTTTGCGCTTTGGCGTAAAGGTTCAGAGGCAACGCCCCGGGACGACAAACAAGCTTTCCATCCGCACGTGCGCTACCTTTCTCATCCGTCTCCACCACGAGGTATTCAGTCTTATTATCCTGGTATTTAGCCTCGTAACTGAAGAATTCAGCACACGGCTTGATCTCAATAATGGGCAACGCCTTATCATCCAATATCCCGACGGTCAATTCCCTGCCCTTCACGTATTTTTCAATAAGCAGTTCACTTCCGAACTTAAATGCGTTGGTAAGACCCTGCTCAAGGCTATTGATATCCCTGATAATGGATATCCCGATGCTGGAACCGTTTTGTGGGGGTTTCAACACCACCGGCAGGCCGAACTTCGCTACTGCCCGTTGTATCTCCGCATATCCCTGGGACTCGTTCACCGTCAGATAATCCGGCGTTTTAAGGCTAGCATTGACAAAGCATTTCTTTGTTGCCAGCTTGTCCATAGCGATTTTGCTGGCATCAACGCCGGAACCGGTGTAGGGAATCCCCTTTGATTCCAAAAGATGCTGCACCCGTCCATCTTCTCCGAAATAGCCGTGCAGGGCGATAAACGCAACGTCAATTTCCAGAAGGTCGAGTTCTTCTATCTTCTCATCTTTCACGTCGATGCAAAAAACGTTAAATCCCGCATTCTTCAATGCCTGTGCAACGGCCTTCCCTGACCGCAAAGAAACTTCACGTTCAGGGGATATTCCACCCATGAGTACCGCAATGTTTTTCAGCTTCAAAAGCACACCCCTTTATAATAATTTCGAAACCAGATCATGAGCGAGTTTCCATACGTCGCCCGCCCCCATAGTAATGATAATATCACCGGGTTTTGCCTCTACAACAAGTTCTCCGGCAATATCGCTCAATAGTGGAATATGCCGGGCGTCCACGCCTGCATCGCGCGTATATTCGCACAACACATTTGAGTTCATTGCCGTTTTGTCAAACTCGCTGTCACGCGACGCGTAGATATCGGCAAAAATCACTTTATTGGCAAACTGGAACGACCTTGCAAACCCTTTTAACAAATGGCGGGTCCTGCTGAATTGATGGGGTTGAAACACGCACCATATCCTCCGGTCAGGGTACATCTCCCGCGCGGCTTTTAAGGTGACGAACACCTCCGTTGGGTGGTGGGCGTAATCATCAATAACCTTTATGGAATTCTTTTCTCCGATGATTTGAAACCGCCTGTTCGCCCCGCTGAAGGTGGCGAGTGCGTTCTTGATGCACTCCCTGTCAACCCCAAGATATGTGCAAACCGCCGTAGCAGCCAGGGCGTTTAACACATTGTGCGCTCCGGGTATTTTCAACGACATCTCGCAGAAGAATTCATCCTTCCGATAGACCTTGAATTTCCACACACCGTCGCCGCCGATAACCGACTCTCCACGCCAGTCGGAAGGCTCGTCCAGAGAATAGGTTTCCACCCTGCAATTCGCCCTTTGAATCGCTATTGCCACGTTAGTGTCCTGTTTATTTACCACCAGCAGGCCTTCCGGCGAGACTAAGGACGCGAAAGAGCCAAAGGCGTTTATTATCTTTCCAATATTTTCATAATAGTCCAGGTGGTCTTCTTCAATATTGGTAATTACCCCCACGGTAGGCGCAAGGTTTAAAAACGACCCGTCATACTCACACGCCTCCGCCACGAAGAATTTCCCCGTACCCAGATACCCGTTACCGCCGATATCAGGCACCTCTCCGCCGATCACAAAGGTTGGGTCACATCCCGAGCTTCTTAATATGGCAGATATCATTGCACTGGTGGTGGTCTTGCCGTGCGTGCCGCTGATTGCTATACCCTGCTTTTCCTTCATCATGGAGCCAAGTATTTGAGAGTATTTCACCACTTTTATGCCGAGTTTGCGCGCCGTCTTTAGGTCCGGATTATCTTCGGAGATGGCCGCCGAAATTACCACCATATCCATTTCCGAGGTCATAAAGCTGCCATCTTGCATCATATTGATACGGGCGCCTATCTTCTCGAGTCCGGAGGTTAACGAAGACGATTGCACGTCAGAACCCCTGACGATGCAGCCTTCAGTGATGAGGATACGCGCAAGCGCGCTCATCCCGACACCGCCGATACCGATAAAGTACACACTGTTTCCGCGTAACGGCCGATAATTGAGGGGTATTGTGGGGGTTGTTGAAAAGGTTTGCATCCGATCTACACTTCCTGATAAATTCATGTCATTATTCCTTCGTTTAGGTCGTAGTTAGTATATCAGATAAACGTATTTTATTACATTAAGAAATTTTGATACAATAGGTGAAGCTTGGTACATGATGCACGTATTTTTTGTATCTTGCACCTTGCATCCATCATTTAATTAACCGTCAGCGCAAACTGGGAGCCTTTAACGTCAATCACCCTGCACAAATTGTCAACCACGTTCCTTGCGGCGTTTGGCAATCCCATCCCCTTGTTAAACATCTTCATCCGGTCGTATTTTTCCTTGTTGCTAAAAAGTTCCGTTATAAGCGAAAAGATTTTTTCGGGCGTCAGGTCAAGCTGTTGTATTAAGTAGCCGCCCCCGTTGCCTACCAATTCCATTGCATTCCAGTATTGATGGTTATCGGCGGCATAGGGATACGGTATAAGAATGGCAGGAATGCCAAGCGCCGTAATCTCCGCTATCGTGGTTGCGCCAGCCCTGCATATAATCACGTCCGCCATACTGAAGGCGGCGCCCATATCGTCGAGAAAACTGCAAACGTGCGCGCCAATTGCGGATTTACTATATGCCTCTTTTACCATTTCATAACTATATTCACCGGTAATGTGTATTATTTGGAGTTCGCCGGCCAACGGTTCCATTTTCAGCAGGCATTTTACCATAACCTCGTTGATCGACTGGGCTCCCTGGCTCCCACCCGTAATCAGTATCGTTTTTTTGGAAGGATTCAGCCCGAGTTTTTGGGCTGCACGCGCCTTTTGTCCCTGCACAATTTCTTTACGGATCGGCGTTCCCGTTACGCGCACAACCTTCGCATGGGAGAACCATTTAAGAGAACCGCGCCAATGGCAGTACACCTCGTCAACCCATCTCGACAGGAATCTATTCGCCTTGCCGGGTATTACGTTTTGCTCAAGCAGCACCGATGGGATGCTCAGCAGTTTTGCCGCAATTATTGGGGCGGCTGATGCATATCCGCCAAGACCGACTACGACGTCAGGCTTAATGGTTTTCAGCGCTATAAGAGATTCGAAAACACCTATTAAGGTTGCCACGCCAAATCTTATTTTATCCGTTAAAGATTTGCCGAGTTGTTTTGACCGGATTTGATGAAACAGAAAGCCCCGTTGCTCCACGCACCGCTGTTCAAAGCTTTTATCCGTCCCCAAAAAGTAAATCTGCGCATTGTGGTATCTTGAGCTAATTTCTTCCGCGGTACTCAAGCCGACCATCAAATGCCCTCCCGTGCCTCCCCCCGCAAACACCATTTTCATCTTCTTCTCCCTTTCCAATAAGATTTCAAACGCCGGTTCTGAAATATGAGACTTTAAACAGGCTGCCTTTGGCAGCAATTTTTTCCGTTGCTGATGTTTTTGTAGAGACGCATGGTATGCGTCTTTACAAAGACATTAAACTTACATGACGTTAAATTATGCCTATGGTGACTTTTTCAGTGAATAACCTATAACAATAAATGAAAAATGTTACCATTTCCTTGATCAAAGACGCCCCTTCGCCGACTTGATCGCGTCAGCTATCTTTTCGCCAAGCTTTCGGGACGCCACTAAGGCGTCCGGTTGCGCTTCAAAAGCGTTGACGCCGACAGATTGCACCGTAGCTTCGTTTCCATATATCATTCTAAGGCCTGACGTCTTGCACTCATTGCCATAGCCACATTTGATGCAAGGCACGTTTCCCAGTATTTTGACGCTTCCCACGAAATTCATTCCTTCCTCCATCATATAAAACATCACCGCATTTACGCCCATGTCCCCAGCAGGGGGCAACATCTTGCTTGCGACTGGAACGGCACAGGTAACGATTGCACCTCCCGGTTTACCTGCCATAAAACCATGCTTATGACGAAGCGGATAGAGCCTCTCAATGAATGCCTTTGTCAAGGAGTCAATGGAAGAATAAGGCGTGTAACAGGCAATAATCAGGGCGTCTGCCGCCTTTACTTTTTCCGCAAGCATAATTCCGTCGTCTTGGGTGTTTACACACCTGTTCGTATCTACGCAGCCGATACATGCCCTGCATGGAGTAATTACGTAGTCAACAAGTTTAACGAACTCCGTCTCGAGTCCTGTTGCCTCAAGAGACGCCTTCAATGCCCTGTCGGTATTGCTATTGTCAACAGGAGAACCGGAAATCCCTAAAACTTTCATATCGCTAACCGCCCTTTCCTTGTTTTTTTAATAGGTTGTTTCAATTTTATTCTTATAAACGGATATCCCCGCCGGGGCTATATTTATTCATATCCGGTGGTATTTGCACCGTTTATTGTTTTGACCGCAATGGCAAAACGTAGTAATGCCCGTCCTACCAGGAAAAGCCAGCTACTTTTGTGGTTATCGATTCCCATATTCTTGATGGTAATCGCCTGACTACCGCATCTTCCGATAAATTCCACTCTTCGCGGGACTCAACCAACGGCGCCGCAACCTCCGACCTTTTCGCTATGTTTACCAGTATGCCAATCGCCATCATCGAAAACAACAACGACGACCCTCCTGAGCTGACAAACGGCAACGGAATCCCTTTTGCCGGCGCGTTGCCTGAAACAACGGCGATGTTAATAATCGCCTGCAAACCGAACATAAAGGTGATGCCAAGCCCCAGGAAGAAACCAAACAGGTCTTTTGTCCTATGGATAATCCTTAAACCCTGCCACACTAAGAGCAAAAACAAGCTGATAATGACAACCACCCCAATGAAACCAAACTCTTCACAGATGATGGTAAACACAAAATCACTGCTGCTTTCCGGTAAGAAATAGAGTTTTTGTTTGCTGCTGCCAAGCCCTAGTCCCGTCATACCACCGGAACCAATGGCAATCAGTGATTGTTTAATTTGATAATGAGCCTGCGTAGGGTCTTTAAGAGAGTTTACAAAATCCATTATCCTGTTACCTTTATAGTTGTTTGCTTTAGACAACACTTTATAGAGCAACGGTATTGCCGCCAGGGCTGCAAGTAGTACGTAACGAACTTTTGCGCCGCCCACGATAAGCATGGTCAAAGTGATTACCACAATAAATGCCGCCGTCCCAAAATCCGGTTCTTTTGCTACAAGGCCGACAACCACCATCACAACCGAAAGCGGGATGACAAACCCATACAGCACCTTGGACATACGGCTGTGGTATTTTTCAATATAAGCAGCAAGAAATACGATTACCGCCAGTTTTGCAAATTCCGATGGTTGAATGCCCATTGTTTGGGTAAAGCGCAACCACCTGCGTGCGCCATTAATCTTTGTCCCTATTCCAGGAAAGAGTACCAGCACGAGAAGTATCGCCGCTGCAACGAGAATCGGTATGTTGCATTTTTTCAAATAGCGATAATCCATGTTTGCCATTGCAGCCAACATCACGCCGCCAGTTAATATCCATAAGAGATGTTTTGTGAAACGATAGCCACTGTTACTCGAGTTAAACGCGGATATATCGACGCTATACACGGTAACTATGCTAAAGCCCAAAAGGGCGACAACTACGTAGATAACTATATGCCATGATTTCATGAGTAACCTCTCATTCACAATAAAGCAAAACCAAACAGACTCAGAATGGCCGCGACGATCCAAAACCGTTGGACAATCTTTGTTTCCGGCCATCCTTTAAATTGAAAATGGTGGTGCAATGGCGCGCAACGAAAGATGCGTTTTTTTGTCATTTTGTAGTAGTATCTCTGCAAGAAGGTGGAGCTTAATTCTGCAATGAATACCCCCCCAACCAGAATCATCAACACCTCTTGTTTGATTATCACGCCAGATAGCCCCAGCACCCCGCCCAGCGTTAAAGAACCCATATCACCCATAAAGACCTGTGCTGGAAAACAGTTGTACCAGAAGAAACCCAGCCCCCCCCCTACCAGCGCCGCACAGAAGACACTAAGTTCCCAACTCCCGGCAACGTAAGGAACGTTTACGTACCTGCTCAAATCGCTGCACCCTGAAATGTACGCGGCTACCGTGAAAAATATGCCCATGATAACGCTACACCCGATCGCCAGGCCATCCAGTCCATCGGCGAGGTTTACCGCGTTTGTCATTACCACCATGCAAAACGCAACCATCGGTATATAGTAAATCCCCACGTCGGGTCTGTACTGTTTTAAGAAGGGAATCACCACCTGCGTCCCCCCCGGCTGTTTGTACACGTAGAAGTACAAAACCAACCCCACCATAAAGCCAAAGGACAACTGCGCTAATAATTTTGACCGTTCGGTAAGGCCGTGCGCATTTTTTTTCGTAAGCTTGATGTAGTCGTCCATAAAACCGAGCGCCGCAAACCAGACCACGGTAAACACCAGTAACATGACGTATAGGTTGAACACCTGACACCACAGCAGGGCTGAAACCAGTATCGCCACAATGAACATTCCACCGCCCATGGTGGGTGTTTTATTTTTGCCGGAGTGCAAACGCTTCAGTTCTTCGGAATCCGTTTTCGTCGTGTCCTCACCGGCCTTCCAGGCCACGAGTTTCCCGATAAACCACTTGCCGAAAACAACGCTAAACAAAAAAGCCGTAAGCGCCGACAACCCCATCCGAAACAGCGTAGAATGAAGCGCTTCCGGTGAACTTATTGAAAGAAACCACTGGTATAACAAGGTGTTTTTAACTCCAGTATGGCAAGGCTTTATCCTTGCTTGCCTGTACGTAAGCAAACAGACAAACGTGAAGGTTTACCAACGTAAGAAATTATATTTGCTAAAACTGTTTACGATTTTAATCTGTGAAATTTGCAGTTCTTTCAATAGTTCAATCTTTGCCCGTTCGAAGTACAACTACTCACCACAGAGACAC
>CAYHFB010000117.1:0-2087 GCA_964355695.1 uncultured candidatus Brocadiaceae bacterium | reverse complement strand
GCTATAGAGTTTCACAGAGATTATTCTTTGGGCAACTTTGCAAACTCTTCTGTAATATGAAATATCATTTATGTATTTTTAAGTAATCATCTCCGTGCCTCTCTGTGTTCTCTGTGTCTCCGTGGTTTTTTGTATTCTTTCTTTTGCTATAGAGTTTCACAGAGATTATTCTTTGGGCAACTTTGCAAACTCTTCTGTAACAAGTGACACCATTTGTTCTTTAATGTTTTCACAATGAAAATTTATCAGCAAGCCTTTAGGTTTTCCTGTAAGTTTCAAATACGATAAAAGCTGCGCTTTGTACAACGGAATCATTTGTTCTACTGCTTTCTCTTCAACAATGATTAAATCATTTACGAGTAAATCAAGTTTTAAATTTCCGCCCAGATCTTTTCCTTTATAGAGTACAGGAACATACAGTTGTGGCTTTACAGATAATCCAGCGCTTCTCATTTCATCAATAAAACACGGCTCATAAACTGATTCGAGCAATCCTGGACCAAGGTGTTTGTTCACTTCAATAGCACAACCAATTATCTTGTATGAAATTTCATTTATGTATTTTTGGGTAATCATCTCCGTGTCTCTCTGTGATCTCTGTGTCTCCGTGATTTTTTGTATTATTTCTTTTGCTGCTGAGTAATTACCGTTACAAACGTATTAGCCGACCTGAAGTTGCAAACAGTTCGTCGCCAGCCTTGGCCACCATTGCAATCAATTATGGATTAGCTCGCGTTTCAAGAAACATTCCTTAAACTTCTCAACAATATTTTCCATCTGCATGCCTCTGGAGCCCTTTATCAATACCGTGTCGTTTTCCCTGATCCTGCCTGCTTCGGAGACCGAAATATCGGCGACGTTATGAAAATTAACGACACGTTCTTCCGGCATCCCGGCCATCTTCGCCCCTTTTGCAATCTCACCGGCGCGGTCTCCGACGGTCCATAACACGTCAATGTGAAGGCGCGCCACCAATTCACCGATTTCCCGGTGTAATTGGGGAGATTCGCTCCCTAATTCCAGCATGTCTCCACAGACAAAAACCTTTTTCCCAGCCACCGGTAATTCGTCGAAGTACCGCAAGGCCGCGCGGACGGATTCCGGGTTGGCATTGTATGCGTCATTGATAACGGTAATCTTGCCGATGTGTTGCTGCTCCATGCGCATAGGAGGGAGTTTAAATGACGCCATCGCGTCCGTAACGGCGCTGATATCGTGTCCCAGTGCATAGCACACCGCAAAGGCCGCCAGGCAGTTGTTTATATTGTGATGTCCCGAAACGGGAAGCCGTACCTCCAGGTATCCGTTAATAACGATGACATACCCGTCATCATTCTTCTTCACGTCAGTGCACTTTATCTGCGCACACGGGTTGAAACCATAACCGATGGACTTCCCCTTAAATTCTCTGGCAAGCTTCGCGCACCATGGATTGTCGAAGTTATACACAAATGTGCCGCCCTTGTGTAGACCTTCCAGTATCTCGCCCTTTGCCCGCGCAACGCCTTCGATACTGCCAAGACCTTCCAGGTGTGTCTTAGTTACCGTAACGATTACCGCAACGTGAGGATTGCTTATATCAGACAAATACCGGATTTCCCCGGGGGCATTTGTACCTAATTCCAACACGCCGTAGTGATGCCTGTTTTCAATCTCAAAGATAGAGAGGGGGACGCCAATGAAGTTGTTATAGCTCTTTTGCGACCTCGCGGTCGGCCCAAAGCAGGAGAGCAGGTGGGAAACCATCTCTTTTGTGGTTGTCTTGCCGTTGCTACCCGTAATGCCAACAATCTTTGCGCTCAACTTACTGCGGTAATATTTTGCCAGGACGCCTAAGGCCGTTACGGTGTCGTTCACGCGGATTACCGCAAAGTCATTCTGCCGGACGCTCATAACGATATCACGGGAAACAACCGCACCAACCGCACCGGCATTTATTGCCTGTTCAACATAGTCGTGGCCGTCATGCCGTTCGCCTTTGATCGCAACATACAAATCTCCCGGCTTGACCGTTTTGCCGTCACGCGAAACACCGCTTATTTTCAACGATTTGTCCGCATCCGTTGTTAGTCGGCCATGTACAGCCC
>CAYHFB010000116.1:0-9547 GCA_964355695.1 uncultured candidatus Brocadiaceae bacterium | reverse complement strand
CCCCTACGGGGCATATACAGACAGCCGGAATGGTTTTTAATTCTTTTTCCGTCGTGTTGCAGGCGCGCGTTGTCCTCCCTCGTCGCTTGCAGGCGCCTTGCGCGCACGCTTCGGGCGACTCGCGGCGACTACGGAACTCGCCGTGCGTCGCGGCCTGCGCTTGATAACACGCACCACCGGAGCGGCGCTGGTGATATCCTCTGCGCTGTCCGGCTCGATGGATTTCGACGGGTCGATCTCGGAATCGACGTTATCGGGCGCGATGGGCGCAATCTGCACGGGAACATCCGATCCCGCGCCGTCAGCCTCGCCCGTTTCGACATTCTTGTCAATTTCCTCACCGTTGTCTTCCGTGACACAGACGGGCGGTTCGCTCTCAGGTTGGTTGACGTTTGGCGAGGATATGACCGCCGTAGCGCCAGAAACCGCCGCCGTCCCCGACGGCGACGTGCCGGAGCCTCCCAAGCTGGCAACGCGAAGTCCACCCTTCCGGTCGCGATCCAGCTTCACCAAACCTTCTTTCTGGCACGCGCGCATCAAGTCCACGATCGAGCCGTGTTTCCGGTCGTCGAACTCGGGACAGCTCGCGCGAATAAACTGCTTAAACTGCCGCAGGTACATTGGCAAACGTGGTTGCTGGGGCAGGTTGGCTAGTAGATTCCGCACGATATCGACGCCCTCAGCGATGGCTGCGACCGTGGCTGGATCGACCTCATGATGCGCACGCGGGGCGGACTCGCGAGACGTCGCCTCAACGGCGGCCATCGTACCGCCATTGGTGGCTCCCGCCACCGGCTCAGTCGCGGGATCCGTCGCTGCATCGACCACGGGCGCACCCGCTTCACTGAATTCCACAAATGTGCTGCGTCCAGCGTGCTTCAACAGGAGGACGCCCGTCTCGGCGAGCTTCTCCACGAAGTCGCGGAATGTGCTCACCCCGTAGTCTCGCTCCGAGAACGACGAGTCGAGCTGTAGTAACGTACTCTTCAGCAGACCGAGTTGTGGCGTGACCTCGCGGTCGGCGAGTACCTTGAGTGCGCGCCGCACCAGCGGCACGATTGCATCGATGTTCATGGTCTGCCCCACGACCGGACGCGACCGATCTGGGCTGACGCGGCTGGCGCTACGCCCCACGATGTTCTCGTAGGCGATGAACTCCGTGCAGTTCTTCTGCATCACCTGGCTGGTGAACTGGCGGCCGCCCACGACGAACACCTTCTTGTCGTACAGCTTGAGCTTCTCCACGAGCGTGATGAAATCGCTATCGCCACCGACGATCACGAAGGCGTTGATGTGGTCGTGCGTGAAGGCCATTTCGAGCGCATCAAGCGCCAGGTTAATGTCGGCACCGTTCTTATCGCCGCCGGGCGTCATTACGCGCTGCACGAGCCGCACGGCGTGCTGTGCCATGGCACGTCCGTAGTCGCCACGCTTCCAGTCGCCAAAGGCCACCTTGGTAATGATATCGCCGCGTTCCTTAACGGCTTCGAGGACGGCGCCGATGTCGAAGTTGAGGCCAAGCGTGGTCTTCACGCCGATCTCGACATTGTCAAAGTCGATGAATACGGCAATCTTGAGGTTGGTTGATATGAAATTGATTTTATCCATAGGATGTCCAATATAGCAAAAACAAAACAAATTGCAACCTTTTTTAGTAAAACAAGGAACAATTGGAAGGAAAACGGGAAGAAACCGTGTGGAATTATCGGAGAAACAGGTGAATTCCACCCTGTAGCTCAGGGCTTCAGCCCATAAGCGCTAAGTTAAAATTACGGATTAATTTAACCGTGTGATGAATAACGAATATCGAACAAGGAATTTCGAATTATGAAGTTTTCTTATCCTTCGGCATTCATTATTCCTTGTTCGATATTCGATATTTAAATCCCTGTAAAAAATATCAAAAACAACTTAGCGCTTATGGGGCAAAGTCTCAGCCTTAGTAGCTTATTTTACCTTTGAAAATTCCAATTCACGGTGAACCAGCACCTTGCGAAACTTGCATTTTTGGGGGAAAAGCAATTTCCTCTTATCTGTTTATATCACCACGGGAAAACCGGGTGAGGCAACGGGTATCCTTGGCCACCGGTATGAATCATTAAACAATTTGAAACCATGCAAAAAATCGCCGCCATAGATGCAGGTTCGAACGGTATCCGCCTGATTGTTGGGGAGGTCGGGGAGGCTGGACAGGTAAAGCAGATTGAAAGCATCCGCCTGCCTGTTCGTTTGGGGCAGGATGCTTTTACCACGGGAGTCCTGCGTGAAGAAATCATTCAACAGGGTGTGGACGCCTTTTTGCATTTTCGTTGTGTAATGGATGATCTGGGCGTCTCCAAAATCCGCGCCATTGCCACCAGCGCCCTGCGCGAAACAACCAACAGTCGCACCTTTCTTGCCCGCATCCATTCCACCAGCGGTATCAAAATAGAAATCATCAGTGGCGAGGAGGAGGCACGACTCATTCACCTCGCGGTGGAACATGCCGTGGATTTGAGCAACAAGCGCGCGGTGTTGATCGATATCGGGGGCGGCAGTGTCGAAGTCACCATCTCGGAAAACAAACACATTATCTCCACCGAAAGCTACAACATGGGGACGGTGCGCCTCCTGAAAAAACTGGACTGCAGCGAAACAAGTACTGCCTCAAACCGATCCTTCAGCCTGCTTGTCAGTGAATATGCCAAAGCCGCCCGAAGGCGCATTGACCGCGAGATCGGCGACGAGAAGATTCATCTCTGTATCGGCACAGGCGGCAACGTTGAGGTAATGGGCAACCTCCGTCAGCGGCTGTTTAAAAAAACGAATGGTAACGTAATCACGCACAGTGAATTGCAGCTCCTCATCGAACAGTTGAGCGGCATGAGTATAAAAGACCGCATCAACAAACTCAAATTAAAACCCGACCGTGCCGACGTCATTCTGCCCGCGGCGATTGTTTTACAGATGATTGCTAAAGAAGCCCGGGTACGGGAAATTAAAATCCCCAACGTCGGTTTGAAGGACGGCATTCTGATAGAAATGGCGGAGGAGCTTGCACGCGACCCAAAACCCAAACTCTTGAGGCGGGAGCAGGTTTGGGAGGCAGCCGTCCGCCTGGGAAATAAATACCAGACGGATATGGAGCATGCGCTTCAGACGTCAAAACTTGCGGGACAGTTGTTCGACCAGACCAAGCGCCTGCACAAGCTTGACGATAACTATAAGTTGCTGTTGCAGGTCGGTGCGATACTGCATGATGTCGGCCACTTTATCAACCCCATTGATCATGACAAGCATGGTTACTACATTCTTAAACATAACACCCTGATCGGGTTGGACGTTAATCAGCAGACGATAGTCGCCAACATGGTGCGTTATCATCGCAAAGCATCCCCTTCGCTAGAGAACGAAAATTTCAAAGCACTGCCCCACAAGGACCGCTTGTGCGTAACGAAACTCTCCGCCCTATTGCGCCTGGCAGATTTGACGGATACGAGCCACAGCGGACGCGTTACAGAAATTGTTTTAACGGAGAAGAGGAAATATTGGGAGCTTGTTCTGAACGGCAAAGGCGACCTGATGCTGGAGAGGTGGAGTCTGAACAAACGCCGCGCCCTATTTGAAGAAATCTTCGGTGTGGAGTTGGTGATTGCGGATTAATGAGGATAGGGTATTATCCGGTAAAATTTCTTTCGTACGTTTCCCCCCCCTGTGTTCCACAAGGTGTTAAGTTCGGAAATGAGAAAGTGAACGATTAAACATTCAAAGATTGCTGCTATCAATAAGACAAGCGTCCCCGCTTATCCTAACAAAATTCTTTATTCCGGGGGATAAGGAATAAAGCACACTTTCAACCGGGGACGGTTTACCTGCTAAATATCGAATGTCTAAGGATATCGGGTATCATTGATTTTGGAAATCCCGGCAACCGTAAATGAATGCAAATCGACGCTAATACTTTTCTTTCGTTTTGCATTTATTGGCATTCATTGGCAGTTGCCTGGTTGTTGTCTCTCTGCGCTGAACTGTTACGAAATCACCTTCGGGGAAAAAGGAAAGGGACACTCTTTTTGGTTGCGGCTTCGCCGCGCCAAGGTATACTAGACAGCATGTACCGCAGACTTCCTGCTCAAGGTTTACCGGTAGATAAAAGCTGAGGTGCGTTTTATAGGGTCAGAGTAGCGTATGAATACAAAAACGAATGTTTTGATTGCATCGCCGGGCGAACGCTGGAAGAGCTATCGCGCCGAACGCAAGGCATGCAAACGCAAGTTCTCCGAGGAGGCAGTGCATGACTTTCGCGTAGCAACCCGCCGCTTGCTGGCGGTGATGGACATGCTACGCATAATTGATCCGCATTCGCACGCACAAAAGGCGCGGCGCATACTCAAGGATCAACTTGATTCGCTCAACGCACTGCGTGACACACAGGTGACACTTGCGGATATTTCAGCTCAGGTGGCGAACGGTGCTGACATCAAACCATTTGAAGAGTATTTGCTGGCACGCGAGCGGAAATTACTGCGCACAGCGCGCAAAGAGATCAAGGATTTGCCTGTCTCCAAATTGGGACGATACATCAGGAAGTGCCGTTTAGCGTTGGAGGAAAACGCCAAAGCCGGGAGTTGGACGGCGCGCACGCTTTCAGCAGTGGATCAGGCTTATGCGAGAGCGATGCAGGCTTTCGGCCAGGTTGAGGCGTCGCAGTCCGCAACCATACACCATTTCCGCATTACGTTCAAGAAGTTCCGTTATATGGCCGAGATGGTGAATCCTGTTTTGAAGGGTTACCCCGAGACGTATCTTAAACAAATGCATGAGTACCAGGGTCTGATGGGTGACGTGCAGGACGTGGAAGTGATCCTGGCCGCACTGGCGGAATATGCCGGACAGGTTGATACATCCATACCTGCCGAGGTTTTTGAGAGGTTCGAGAATCAACGCGCGGCGTTGATTGCAAAATTCATGAAGGGAAGGAATAAATTTCATTTGTTCTGGCGGTCTGCGCCGGATCAAAAATTTATCTGGGAGAAAAACAATGAATCTGTACATCGTTCGCCACGCCATCGCGGTGGAGCAAGGAACGCCTGAATACAAGGAAGACCGCCTGCGTCCGCTGACCGGTAAAGGCAAAGAAAAAATGCAAAGGATAGCGAAAGGGTTAAAGGCGCTGAAGACGGAACTCAACCTGATTATGACCAGCCCTTACTTGAGGACGGTGGAAACAGCCGAAATTCTACGGGAGGCATTTAGCCTGGAGAAAAGAGACGTCGTTGAGACGATGCATCTTGCGCCAATGGAATTTAGTAATAAGTTGGTCAATTTGATTAACAAAGATTATGCCGACGTGGAAAACATTGCCCTGGTAGGGCATGAGCCTTCGCTGGGAACTTTGGCATCGATGTTGATTTCGGGCGATCACAACCTTTCGCTTACGTTGAAAAAAGGCAGCGTCTGCCATCTCTCTGTGGATTCCTTACACTATGGCCGTTGCGCCACGCTGGATTGGTTGTTGTTGCCTTCGCAACTGGCTAAACTTGGCGGCTAGGCTTTGTCGCCTGTAAACAAAGAACCGTTTGGGATCATTCCCCATTTTATGTGTTGGATTATGAGACTTTTTTGGGAGTGCAATTGCCGTGTTACTGCCGGTAATGAACACGGACAATGCACTCCATATCCCCTTTTATTGAAAATGAAGTAATTTTATGGCCTTATCCGAAACAACGTCCCTTCCACCCCTATCCGATCCAACCTTGTATTTCAATCGTGAGATGAGCCTGCTTGAGTTCCAGCGCCGTGTGCTGGAGGAAGCGCAGGACGAGAGCAATCCCCTGTTGGAGCGTGTGAAGTTTCTTGCTATCTTCGGCTCGAACATGGATGAGTTCTTCATGGTGCGCATGGCAAACCTGCGCAGAAAGGTGGATGCTCAGGTGATGGACCTTTCACTCGACGGCATGACCCCGCGTGAATTGATTGACGCCACCCGAAAACTGTCCATTGAGTTGGGCGAAACCGCCAACCGTTACCTGAACCGCCACTTGTTGCCGGAACTTAAAAAAGCCGGGGTTCATCTCCTGGATTATGAAAAATTAACCAAAGCCCAGCGTGAAAAAGCGGACATCTATTTCCAGGAGGTGGTCTATCCCGTGCTCACCCCGCTGGCAGTGGACCCGTACCGTCCCTTTCCGCATATTTCAAACCTGAGCCTGAACCTGGCAATTAAAATCCGTGACCCGAAAGGCTTTGAAAAGTTTGCGCGACTCAAAGTGCCGAACACCTTGCCACGGTTCATACCCATCAAATGTTCCTCCGGCGCAACACTCAAGGCCAGGACGTCCCCGCAGAACTATTACTTCGTCTGGATCGAACAGGTGATTGCTGCTAATATAGGTCTGTTGCTCCCCGGCATGGAGATCGTGTCGGTGCATCCCTTCCGTATCGTCCGTGACGCCGACATCGAGATTCAGGAACTCGAAGCAGACGACCTGCTAGAATCCATGCAGGCGAGCATTCGCAAACGCAAGTTTGGTGAGGTGGTGCGGGTGAGCATCTATGAGGATATGCCGGAACACGTCCGTAATTTGCTGGTGGAGAATCTCGAGATTAAGCCCAGCGACGTGTTCATCCAACGCAAGCCGCTGGGATTGGTCAACCTCTGGCAGTTGTATAGTAATGTGGAGCGGCAAGATTTGAAGTTTCCCACTTACGTCCCGCGCATCCCCAAGGTTTTCAAAAAAACGAATTCCCCGGAGGAGATATTCGATGCGATCCAGAGGGGAAACATCCTGCTCCACCATCCCTATGATTCATTCACGCCGGTCATTGATTTTTTAAAAGCCTCGGCACGTGACCCGCACGTGCTCGCCATCAAAATGACCTTGTACCGCATCGGGCGCGACTCGCCGGTGGTGGATGCTTTGCTTGATGCGTGCGAACAAGGCAAGCAGGTGGCGGTGCTGGTGGAATTGAAAGCACGATTTGATGAGGAAAGCAATATCGGCTGGGCAAAAAAACTGGAAGAAGTGGGCGTGCACGTCGTCTACGGTTTCGTCGGGTTGAAGACCCATTCCAAGATATGTATGGTTGTCCGGCAGGAGGGCAAACGGATTCGCCGCTACGTCCATTTGGGAACGGGCAATTACAATCACGCCACGGCGAACAGTTATGAGGACATGGGTTTGCTCACCTGTGACGAGGAAATCGGCGCGGACGCCACAGACGTATTCAATTACCTGACCGGGTATTCCACCCAAACTGAATACCGCAAACTGCTGGTGGCGCCGGTAAATTTGCGAAGAAAAATGGAAGATATGATTGCGCGCGAAATCAAACATGCCCAACAGGGACGTCAGGCGCGCTTGATCTTCAAGGCCAATGCCATTGTCGATCCGGGCATGATCCAATTGCTGTACAAAGCGTCGCAGGCCGGCGTGAAAGTGGATTTGTTCGTGCGCGGCATGTGTTGTTTGCGCCCCGGCGTCAAACAGATTAGTGAAAACATCCGCGTGATCAGTATTGTGGGCCGCTACCTGGAACATAGCCGCCTTTATTATTTCCACAACAACGGTAAAGAGGAAATCTATATCGGCTCGGCCGACTTAATGGACCGTAACCTCAGCCGCCGCGTGGAGGTGGTATTCCCGGTAGAAAACCCGAAGCATATCCTCCACCTGCGCAAGGGTGTCCTTGATGCATACCTGCGTGATAATGTCCGGGCGCGTGCAATGAACCCGGACGCAACCTATACCCGCCTCACCCCCGGAAACAAAGAGGGGCGAGTGGACGTGCAGGAGTGGCTCATGGAGCGTCTTCAACAGCGTTAGATGACAGGGAATTGCTTCCCCCTACCGGAGATGCCGGCGATATTGCAGGGCGTTCGGCAAACCGACAGGTTCGCCTTACGGAAACAACACATTATACAAAACCACGGAGACACGAAGCACACAGAGAAACACAGAGAATTTCTCCGTGAAACTCTATACTACAATCCACCAACTTCTTTTTTTTATGCTCGTTTTTCAAAATGCAAAACGGTAAGGTATTGATTAGATCAGGCATACGTAAAGTTTAGAGCATTGAGTTTTTTGTCTTATGAAAGCGAATATCGGATATCGAACAAGGAATAATGAACGGCGAAGAATTAAGAATACTTCATCATTCGAAATTCCTTGTTCGATATTCAATATTCGAATTGTTTCATAATTTCGATATTCGTATTTCGAATTTGGTTGCGGCCAGCGGCCGCGCCAGGCTCTCTGTGTCTCTGTGGTGAGTAGTTACAATTAAAGGTGATTATGAATATTTGTATTACAGAGGAATCTATAGGCCGGGTAAGAAAAGAATCGCTTTTCGGTGGTCGGTATACCGTTACCTCCCGCTCTGGATTGAACGTTACCGAGACGCAAATCATTGAAGCATTTAGTGGGCTTGCCCAACCGGAGACCATCCTTTTCCTTGAAAACCGTACCGGTGTGTCCGGCATGATTGCCGGGGACATGTTCCCCCAGGCTCAGATTACCATACACTGTCTGGATTTATACTATGCCAACAAAATCAGGAGAAATCTGACGCGCAACGGCGTTTCGTCCATAGACGTTTGTTGCCAACCTTACGTAGAACGGAAGAATGCCTATGACGTGGTTTTCCTGCAGTTGTCAAAGGGTGGGGCGTCGAAAGAATTGGCGCTGGACCTTTTTCAACAAATCCATCAGGCACTGCGTTTGGGCGGAAAGTGTTTTCTGTCCGTTGAAGAAAGCGACCCGTGGGCGCGGAAGCAGGTAGAAAAAGTGTTTGGCGGGTATGCGGTCTGTGGGCAAAACAAACACGGCTACTGTATCGTTGCCGGGAAAAAAGAAAAACTCAAGCGGATAAGAGACTACCGGTCGGAGTTCACCATGACGATCTTCGGGAAGAAAACCATTCGTCTCCACACCATCCCCGGCGTCTTTTCACACAGGGAGATAGACCAGGGGGCGTTGGCGCTTGCGGAGATTGCAGTCGCTGAAGCGCAAAAAGGCGATGCGGTTTTAGACATGGGCTGTGGCTGCGGCGCAATCGGCATCTCAATTGCCGTTAATCAGGAATTAAGCAGGTTGTGTTTTGTTGACGCAAACGCGCGCGCCGTTTCCATATCCAAAGAAAATTGCCAGCTCAATGGCCTGGATCGGTATGAAGCGGTGTTCAGCGATGCCGGGATAGAAGAGACGCATGGCTTCACCCTGTTTACCGGTAACCCGCCCTACTTCTCTCATTATAAAATTGCGGAACTCTTTGTTGACACGGCATACAAGGCCTTGAAACCGGGTGGACGGGCATTCCTTGTGGCCAAAACGGCAACGTGGCACTACAACGCCATGAAGAGCAAATTTGGCAATGCAGAGCTTATCAACCGGCGGGGCTACGAGATTGTAAAATCAGTGAAAAGATGAAATAGAGATGCGGATGGAGTACCGTTAAAACAAGCCGGTGCACCCCTATCCGGGCTTTAGCCCTGACGGCACGCAACGCGGTTTTCTTCTCGCTTCGTTCATGTTCTTAATATCATAACGTTAATGAATACCAAGCC
>CAYHFB010000115.1:7967-9560 GCA_964355695.1 uncultured candidatus Brocadiaceae bacterium | reverse complement strand
TGTAAAAAATATCAAAAACAACTTAGCGCTTATGGGGTGAAGCCCCTGGTAAATGCCATAATATAACAAGCCCCGAAGGGGCGACAGAAAACGATGCTTAACATGGCTTGGACGCGTATCTTTCCTGGAATTTACCATGGTTTTTATCACGAAAACAAAATGAAGCAGGAGCTTCTGGTATAGGCGCATTCCCAATGCGGGCGCTTGGGAACGAGGCGAAATGTTAAATATATCATGCCTACGGCATGTATGTTTGTATGCTCGTGTTGTTTCTACCGATATTTTGTCCCTACGGGGCATTAAAAAAACATTGATGGTAGGTTATGTTGTCGGCCGTCTGTATATGCCCCTTTTGGGGCAACTGCCAATAGGCAGGCTATTTATTGCCTGTTTTCAATTAAACGAACCATAAAGTGAAGACATGCCAAAGGTCGTTATTACCGGTTTAGGATTGGTTACACCCGTTGGTACCGGCGTCAAAAAAAGCTGGGAATCGCTCCTTCTGGGCCGGAGCGGCGCAAACGAGATGAAATCCTTTGACACCTCGAAATACAAGGTACACCGGTCTTGCGAGGTGAAAGACTTTACCTTGGACGTCGAACTGGACAACCAGATAAAAGAAAACACCATCCATAAATACGTCTACTACGCCGCACGTGAAGCACTCCTGGAAAGCGGCCTGCCGGACGAAAAGCACTGCGACCGTGAACGGTTCGGCGTCGCCATTGGAACGCTAGCCGCAGAATTAACCCCTTTTGAGCGATTGCTGAGATTAGACGTCTCGAAAAAAGACAACGGCTTTGACAAAACGGTGGCCGCCGTCTATCCGCCCAACTCCATCACCAACGTCCTTGCCCGCTATTTCGGCTTTGAAGGGCCGACGATGATATCGCTGAATGCCTGCTCTTCCGGCAACCACGCCATCGCCTGGGCGTATGACCGCCTGATGGAAGGCAAGGTTGACGTGGTAATGGTCGGCGGTGGAGACATGATCCCCCAAACGGAGTTCACTCACTTCCACAACCTCCGGTCGCTTGCGCCGGAACGGTGCCAACCCTTCGACAAAAATCGCCAGGGTCTCATGATTGGCGAGGGAGCCGGCATCCTCATCATGGAACGCTACGAATTTGCAAAAAAACGCGGTGCGAAAATTATTGCCGAAATGGCCGGATACGGGCTAAGCTGCGACGGATTCCACATGACCGCCCCCCACCCAGAAGGCGATGGCGCCGTGAAATGCATGGGCGACGCGATGAAGATGGCAGGCCTTTCACCCGCCGATATCGACTACATCAACGCACACGGCACAGGCACCCCGCACAACGACAAATCGGAAACAATCGCCATAAAACGGGTATTCCATGACCGCGCGTACAAAATACCATGCAGTTCCACAAAATCGATGATAGGCCACCTTATGGGCGCCGCCAGCGCCGTTGAATCCGTCATCTGCTGCCTAACCTTGCGGCACGGAATGCTGCCCCCAACCATTAACTACGAAACGCCCGATCCGGAATGTGACCTCGACTATATACCGAACACAGCACGGGAATTAAAGGTACGGCACGTCCTAAACAACTCCTTCGCATTCGG